>CALCVR010000351.1 GCA_937905915.1 uncultured Eubacteriaceae bacterium | reverse complement strand
CCCGCCACATTGCTCAATGGTATTGTCTGTATTGTAGGCGCCGCTCTGCTTTATTTCCCTTTGAAAAAGGCCCTGCAAGCGGCTCATTTGCTAAACGCTTAAACTAATTTATGATTCCTGTGAAGGAGGTCGACCATGGCTTATATCTGCACATCCACCGCAATCTTCCGTCTGCGTTCCAAACCGCAGGCCGTGTGGGACGTCGTGACCGACAACACCCGCACCGGTTGGCGTTCTGATCTGAATAAGGTGATCTGTGACGATGACACTCATTGGAAAGAAATTACCAGCGGCGGCTATTGTACTCATTTCACCCTTTTAGAAAAAATCCCTTTGAAGCGGTATACCTTTATTTTGCAAAACGCCCGTATGCTGGGCCGATGGACAGGTACCTTCCGCCCCCTTTCCGACGGCGGTACCGAAGCCACTTTTGTAGAAGAAGTGGAGTTTGGCAGCTTGTTGTTTTATCTACTTTGTCGTCTGAGCCGTTACTTAAAGCGCATGCAGCATCGGTACATCGACGATCTTAAAAGAGCGCTCAAAGAAGAGGATGCCAAAAAGCCTGTCTTGGCACCCTAAGGTCATCTAAATAAAGAAAAGCCAAAGGCCGTCCTATTAGGACGGCCTTCTCCTTTGTAGACTTTTTACCGCACTTGTTTTGCCATCGACTGACGGATGGGTTCCTCCTGCTTTGGGACAGCGTGGTTGTCTTGTAAAAATGTGACATTGTGGAGCTCATGGGCGCTATCCAAAAAGGCCTCCCGGTTGGCACGGATGTAGTCCCCACACCACTCTGCAATAGAAAGCGATGCGCGCAGGTCATCCAGCTGACGGTTTAATTTGGAAAATTGATGGTATAACTCATCGCCTACCGGCCCATTTTCATAAAGGGCATTGGCTTGACGAAGAATTTGGGCGTATTGTGTCAGTCCCACCGTTTCAAAACAAACCGGCGCCGTATTGGAATAAATACTGCTTTCATGGGAGTAAAAGGCCCGTAGTCCTCCGGTAGCGATCTCCCGCTCCACCATTGAAATGACGTAAATCGTCCCTTGTTGCTCGGTCAATTGGGCAATGGCACGCTGTTTGTCATCGGCCCGTTCTAAATTGGCACGGATGTTGGCGGTAGCTGCCTCGTACAGCTGAGCATGAGGTGTGCTGTCAAATAATTCTTCTGTCATATGGCAATATTGATCCTCCGGTCGAAGGATGTTCTCCTGACGGCGTCTCTGTCGTTTTTTCTCCTTCTGCCCCATGAAAAGGCATACAGCCGCTGCCGATGACACCGCTGCCGCCACAAGTATCCATCCTGATAAACCCCTTTTTCCTGCCATGGAAATATCCTCCTTTGTATCTGGTTCCATTTGCCTGGTTAAGCCCTTGACCGGGCGGAATATTATGTCCTGCGTTTGGCGTATATCAAAAGGATTCTTGCCGTCCTTTTTCATCCAACACAGCTTTGTAAATCGCACTTTTTTTGTGCCCTGAGTCAGCCGCCGCTTGTTTGGCTGCCGATGTAGGGGACATTCCATCCTCCATCAGCCTGTGTGCAAGTTCCACAGCTTGCTCTAAGGTCATGCCTTCCTCTTTTTCCGGCTTTGCCCCTTCGATCACCAGAACAAATTCCCCTCTTGGGGCATTGTCGGTAAAATAAGACAATGCGTCGGACAATGTAGTATGAAGAATCTGCTCATGGATTTTGGTAATCTCCCGGGCAATGGTCATTCTGCGATCCCCCAAAGCATCCAAAAGATCCTGTAAGGTGGAAATCAGTTTATGAGGCGCCTCATAAAACACCATGGTGCGCGGTTCTTTTTGAATGGACAAAAGATGTTCCCGGCGGCTTTTGCGGGACATACTCAAAAATCCCTCAAAGGTAAAGCGGCCGGTGGGCAGGCCGGACAGAGCCAATGCCGTAGCCATAGCCGTAGGGCCCGGCACCGCCGTCACCTCAATCCCCTTTTGTCCGCACAGGGCCACCAAATCTTCCCCAGGATCGGAGATGGCCGGCATGCCTGCATCGGTTACCAGGCAACAATTTTCCCCTTCCAGAATGCGGGCACAGATTAGTTCGCCTCGTTCCCGGCGGTTGTGCTCAAAGTAGCTGACCATGGGCTTTTGAATGCCAAAATGATTGAGCAGCTTTAAGGTCACTCTTGTATCCTCTGCGGCGATAAAATCGCATTGTTCCAGCGCTTCCACCGCCCTTGGGGAAAAATCCCCCAAGTTCCCGATGGGCGTTCCCACCAGCGTCAACGTCCCTGCCATTGGCTTTCCCCCTGTTTTTCATACATGCTGCGATATTCCTCACTAAAGCGGCCGTCCGATTGGATCAATACCAATGGAGGCTCTACATTTATCCCCGGCCGGCACCTCTTTCGCCCTTCCAACAACACAAGGATAGGTGTCTTATGGACCTGCTGATGCACCATACGCATTCGTTTTGGTTCCAGAGAGGCCTTTCGCATAGCCACCATACAGTCGCACAAACGCTCCGGCCTGTGTACCATGCAAAACCGCCCCTTATCCTTCAGGATTCTGGAAGCGCACTGAACTACATCATGCAGTGTAGCGGTGGATTCAAATCGGGCTGCGGTACGTGCCGCATCTTTACTGGCTGTCCCATCCTTAAAATAAGGGGGATTGCATGCCACCAAATCATACATTTGTCCGGGACAGTATTGGCGCAAGTCTACACAAATAGGACGGATCCTGTGTCCCAGTCGGTTGACGTCCACCGATCGAGACATGAGTCTTACCCCATCCTCCTGCATTTCCACACCGTCTATCTGGACCGGACCGTTTCCCAACACCCACAAAAACGAGATGATTCCGCAACCTGATCCCAGATCGCAGGCTATATCTCGAGGCTTGGGTGCGGCAAATCGGGCGAGTATCACAGCATCCATTCCAAAGGTATGCCGTTTTGAGACAAATAAGCCGATGTCCTTTCCCAAAGGTTCCCATCGTTCCATCGGTCTTTCCATGAACCTCACCACCAGTATACCAGATTTTGGGAAATAATCAAGGTCTAAAAAGGAAATAATTGTAAAATAATCCTTTTAACTCCTAATCCTTTCTAAAACTCCTATTTAGGCAAAACAAAAGACGGAACGCACTGGGCATTCCGTCTTTGTTGATGTCTTTGTAGCTTACTCGGGCTGAGGAGCTCCAACGGGGCAAACGCCATTGCAAGCGCCGCACTCGATGCAGGTAGCTTCGTCGATGACGTATTTATCATCGCCAGCGGAGATAGCGGACACCGGGCACTCGGCTTCGCAAGCGCCGCAGCTGATGCATTCATCAGAAATCTTATAGGACATAACGGGCACCTCCTTACTGTACTCTGTGACTCTTATTTTAACACAACACAGGCAAATTGCAAGTAAAAAATCTGGAAAACGACACAAAACTACTTGTTATTTCCTTTCTCTTTTTTTAAATCTTTTCCATTTATTTTATTCCAAGTACTTCCTGGATTTTAGAATCAATAGGGCCGATTGACAATCCATCAATCGGCCCTTTTAGGAAGCGTATTCAGAAGATTAGGCTTATTTCACGGGATTTGCGTTGTTTTCCTTCAGGATTACGTCGTGGGCGCCGCCCTCCACAATGCTGGTGGCCGACACACGGGTGATCTTTGCATTCTGCTGGAGTTCTGGAATGGTCAAGGCCCCGCAGTTGCACATGGTGGACTTTACCTTGTTCAGGGTCTGGGTCACATTATCCTTCAGGCTTCCAGCATAAGGAACATAACTATCCACGCCCTCCTCAAAGGAAAGCTTGCTGGCGCCGCCCAGATCATAGCGCTGCCAGTTGCGGGCGCGGTTAGAACCTTCACCCCAGTATTCCTTAACGTAATTGCCGTTGATGCTGAGGCGGTTGGTGGGACTCTCGTCAAACCGGGCGAAATAACGGCCCAGCATAATAAAGTCGGCGCCCATAGCCAACGCCAGGGTAATGTGATAATCGCACACAATGCCGCCGTCGGAACACACGGGAATGTAAATGCCGGTAGCGGCAAAGTATTCGTCGCGTGCCTTGGCTACTTCGATGAGGGCGGTAGCCTGGCCGCGGCCGATGCCCTTCTGCTCGCGGGTAATGCAGATGGAACCGCCGCCGATGCCTACTTTAACGAAGTCAGCGCCCGCTTTGGCCAGGAAGAGGAACCCTTCGCGATCCACGACGTTTCCGGCGCCAACCTTGACCGAATCGCCGTAATGTTCGCGGATCCAGTCGATGGTCATCTTCTGCCACTCGGAAAAGCCTTCCGACGAGTCGATGCACAGCACATCAGCGCCTGCTTCCACCAAAGCTGGGACACGTTGGGCATAGTCGCGGGTATTGATACCAGCGCCTACTACATAACGTTTGGAACCATCCAGCAGCTCGTTGGGATTTTCTTTATGAGAATCATAGTCTTTACGGAATACCATATAAACCAATTTTTGATCTTTGTCCACAATGGGAAGCGCATTCAATTTATTATCCCAAATAATATTGTTGGCTTCTTTGAGGGTGACGCCTTCCTCAGCATACACCAAAGAAGAGAAGGGGGTCATAAATTCCTGTACCTTCATATCCAGCGGCATACGGCTGACACGGTAGTCACGGCTGGTGACAATGCCCAGCAGCTTACCGTTGGGGGAGCCGTCTTCTGTGACAGCCACAGTAGAGTGGCCGGTTTTTTTCTTAAGCTCTAAAATATCCGCCAGGGTCTGATCCTGGCGAATGTTGGAATCACTGGTGACAAAACCCGCCTTGGTGCTCTTGACGCGGGCGATCATCGCCGCCTCATCCTCGATGGACTGGGAGCCATAAATGAAGGAAATACCGCCTTCACGGGCCAAAGCAATGGCCATTTTCTCGCCGGAAACCGACTGCATAATGGCCGACACCAGCGGGATATTCATGCTGATGGCCGGCTCTTCGCCTTTTTTAAACTTGACGACCGGTGTTTTCAAGCTGACGTTGGCAGGCATGCACTCCTTCGACGAATAACCAGGTACCAAAAGGTACTCGCTAAAGGTATGGGAAGGTTCCTCAAAGTAAAAAGCCATTTCATCTACTCCTTTTCCATAATCCGCAAACAAACCGTTTTCCTTTGGTATTCTTTTTATTTTAAGTTATTTCTGCGGTACAGTCAATTCTTTTTCCCGAAATATAGATGAAATCCTCTCTTTTTCCCCTTTAACCTACAGTTCCCCCTGTTTCCACCGTTAATTTCCACACAATGCCGAATCGGTCCTTTACCATACATTGCAATCTACTGTCAAATGTGGATTTTGGTTGAATCAGAACTTGTCCTCCTTCCCTCATCTTCTCATAAATATGGTAGAATTCATCTGCATCATCAAACACCATCACCATGTATATATTTCCTAAATTTTGATCTTCCGGCCTAGAGTCACTCAAATAGATGCGTTGATTGTCCATACTGAGCCTTGCACACATTATCTGCTTCTTTTTCTCCTCTGTCATAGATGAAGATACAACACAAGGGACATCTCCATTATAGAGAACCCCTTGGTTGTAAGCATGCAATAAATTAGTATAAAATTCAACTGCTTCCGATGCATTGCCGTCCAAAATAAACTGTGGGAATAAGCGCATAAAATTATCCTCCGTTCATAAACATAGGAAAAATAACCATTTTCCATCTCCATTATGAACCTAGCATCGTGAGAAAACACGCGAATTTTGTAAAAATTTTCGATAAAATAATATTTTTAGTGC
>CALCVR010000350.1 GCA_937905915.1 uncultured Eubacteriaceae bacterium | reverse complement strand
GATTCCCATCGGAGTCCCCTTGATTTTATCATTCCTTGATTGCCTATCACTGGTCCTCCGACAAACCTTCCCTTAAAAAAGGTCGTAAGGCCGGCCAGATTTCATAGGCATTGTATCCATACCGCTGTAGGGCTGAAAACACCCGACGCAGTTTTTTCTCATCCTCAATGACGCCGCCATATTTTTTCTCCACAATACGGCCGATGGACTGTTCTGGGTAATACTCTATCCGCTCCACCGCCCTCTGGGCCGTATCCCGGTCAACGCCTTTTTGAATCAGCTCCCGCCTGGCTCTTGACGGTGCAAAACATTTGCGTTCCATCAGATCCCGTGCCAAACGCTCGGCGTACTTCTGATCGTCCACAAGGCCCAATTCCTGCATCCGGCAGACGACTCGTTCAGCTGCTTCACGATCTATTGTCTGCTCCAGCTTCCCGCACAGCTCCTCCATAGAGTAGTCCCGTCTGGACAGCAGGTTTAGCGCCTTTCGTTTGGCAAACCGCTCCTGTGCTTCTAAGGAAAGCTCCCAAAGCTCCTCCCAATCCCACTGGCTTCCTTCCGTAAGCCCAGGATGTTCCAGCGTTTCCTCATCGAAAAGACACAGGCATTCTTCGCCGCTGATTGCTTCTATCATGCCGTCTTTACGGCGTTTGAGCCGGTCAATGGACACTATCATTCGTCGTCATCCACCAGAATGTCGATATCCACCGCTTTTCGGGCCGGTTTCGGTGCTTCCACAGCCTTGGCCGCCGGCGCAGGAGCTGGGGCTGGACTGGAAACAGGACGGCGTGGTTTTGTTTTGGCCTCCTCCTGTTCCTTCATCTTCTCCCGGACTTTAGCTTCCACTTCAGAGGCTACTTCGGGATTGTCTGCAAAATAGTTCTTGGCAGCGTCCCGGCCTTGACCCAAACGGACATCTCCATAAGAGAACCAGGATCCGCTCTTCTGCACCACATTGGTCGATACCGCCATATCCAGCAGCTCCCCTTCCCGGGAAATACCCTTGCCGTACATGACGTCGAATTCCGCCACCTTAAAGGGCGGCGCCACCTTGTTCTTTACCACTTTGGCACGGGTACGGGACCCCACCATTTCGGTACCGTTTTTCAATGTCTCTATGCGGCGCACGTCGATACGCACGCTGGCGTAAAACTTTAGGGCCCGGCCGCCGGGGGTGACTTCTGGATTGCCATAGCTGACCCCTACTTTTTCACGCAACTGGTTGATGAAAATTGCCACGCAGTTGGATTTGGCGATGACGCCGGCCAATTTGCGCAGGGCCTGGGACATAAGTCTGGCTTGCAGCCCCACATGGGTATCGCCCATTTCGCCTTCAATCTCGGCCCGCGGCACCAAGGCGGCCACCGAGTCCACCACTACCACATCCAAGGCCCCCGAACGCACCAGTGCTTCGGTGATCTCCAGGGCCTGCTCGCCGGTATCCGGCTGGGAAACCAGCAGCGAATCCACATCCACTCCCAGCGCGGCGGCATACACAGGATCTAAGGCGTGCTCCACGTCGATAAACGCAGCCTCGCCGCCCTTTTTCTGTGCTTCAGCGATGACATGCAGCGCCAAGGTGGTTTTACCCGACGATTCCGGGCCATAGATCTCAATGATGCGCCCTCTGGGGACGCCGCCGATCCCAAGGGCCATATCCAGCGACAGCGAACCGGTGGAGATAGCCTCCACATTCATGCCTTGGTTCTGCCCAAGCTTCATGACGGCTCCTTTGCCGAACTGCTTTTCAATATTGTTGAGGGCTGTTTCCAGCGCCTTTTTCTTGTCGCTTACAGGAGCCACAGATCCCTTTTTATCCATGGAAGATGCCATATTCGATCCCCTTCCTCCCACCGGTTTGCCCGATGGTTTTCCCGTTCTTTTTATGCTCTGGGAAAATATTTTCTAATAGGTTTATTATACCGTATCTCCCGACTCATTGCAACCAAAAACGCCCAATACCACCCGATCCAAACCAGCTAGATCCTTACACACCCGTACTTGACGCAGATCATGATGACAAAAGAGATCTTTGACCGACTGTCCTTGTTCCGATCCGATTTCTACAGCCAAAAGCCCTTCCTCTTTGAGAAGCTTCAGCCAATTTTGGACAAGCGCCCGGTAAAATACCAATCCATCCCCGCCGCCGTCCAGCGCCATGGCTGGTTCATAGGACAGCTCTGTGGGAAGGGTCTCCAATTCATAGGAGGGAATGTAGGGGGGATTGCACACAATAACATCAAATTTCCCCAATTCCGGTGGATCAAGGAGCATATCCCCTTCCAGCATCTCCACCTGAACGCCATTTAGCTGGGCGTTTTTCCCAAGGTATTCCATAGCGTCGGCAGACTTCTCCAGCGCCGTCACCTGTGCGCCGGGACAAAATCGTGCAATGGATATGGCCAATGCCCCCGACCCGGAACACAGATCCAAAACCCGAGGGCTTTCCTTCCCCTTTAAAAACTCCAATACCCTTTCACAAAGCACCTCTGTGTCGGCCCGTGGGATCAGGACCCCCTCCCCCACCTGAAAAGGAAGGCCCATAAATTCCCATCTCCCCACCAGGTACTGAAGGGGATAACCGGCCGCCCGGCGTTTCACAAGATGGAGGAATTGATCCAACATCTCTTCCGGCACGGCTTCCTCTCCCCGTACAGCCAGCTGTTCCCGGCTGATGTGAAACACAGTATCCATCAGCTGAATGACATCAAAGGCAGGGCTTTCACACCCTGCCTCTGCCAAACGCTGCTTTGCCTTATGATAAATCTGCCCAAAGGTCACGCTCATGACGCTTGAACCTCACTGTTTTCTGATTTTTGCGGCAGATCCTCTTCAGGAAGAACCGCCAGCACCGATTGAATTGCCACTTCGATCATACTGTCATCTGGCTCTTTTGTGGTCAGTCTCTGGGTCCACATACCAGGAGCCGAAAGAATACGGGTCAGTAGATTGTCATGCCGCCCTGCAAATCGGATGATTTCATATCCCACGCCCATGATAACCGGCAGGATCAAAATTTTAATAGGTACCCAGATCATATTGTTGTTGTCTAGGTCGGTAAAGTACACCAAAAGGGAGGAAATCAGAATACTGACAAGCAGCATAAAAACCAAGAAGCTCGTACCGCAGCGGGGATGGAAACGGGATTGTTTGCGTACGTTTTCCACCGTCAGGTCCAATCCATTTTCATAGCAAAAAATGGTCTTATGTTCCGCCCCATGGTATTGAAACACACGGCCGATCTCCTTCATGTGAGACACCAAAGCAATGTATCCAATAAAGATAGCGATCTTTAACACGCCTTCAAACACGGCGCGCAGATTGGCGATTTGATCCCCTACCGCTCCCTGTAACAGGCTAAAGAGCAAAGACGGCAGATACATAAATAGAAACACCGCCAGCACTACGCCCAGCACCGCCGCAATGCTGGTGAGCACGCCCATCAATTTATCACCTAGTTTGTCGGTGAGCCATTTCTCAAACTTAGAGGGTTCCTCATCGTCCTCTTCCAAATCAATACCGGCTTTTTCCGCCGAACGCATCAACGCCTTGAACCCAGTAAGCAGCGATTCAATGAATCCCACAATTCCCCTTACCAAAGGGATGCGGAAAAAGGACGATTTTCCTTTAATGTCTACACAATCCAGGTCTTCTGTTTCAATGTCTCCTGACGGGACGCGCACAGCCAATGCTGTCCCCCTCGGGCCGCGCATCATAACGCCTTCAATCAGCGCTTGGCCGCCGATGATGCCCAGCCGAGGATTTCTTGCCTTTTTCAACTTTCACCCATCCTTTTTATCCTGATCAATAGGTGCAATCCTTCCAATCAGAAAGGGCACCTGAGGAAATATTTCTATGCTAAACATACCATATCCCTCCCTTAAATTCAAGTTAACAACCGTAAACCTTTTATGAAGTTTTCCCTTTAGGCAAAAAATTTTACATTTCCGCAATTTTTTTTAAATTCCTCTTGCTTTTCTCAGAATGAAATGATATAATACATTTCGTCGCAAAAAATGACTATAAATTAAAAAAGGACGCTTAGCTCAGCTGGAAGAGCATCTGCTTGACGTGCAGAGGGTCAGCGGTTCAAGTCCGTTAGCGTCCACCATTGGGGGTTGTCCTTGCAATAGTGGGGGCGACCTTTTTTATTTTTTTGCTCCATTTTTACATTAAGAACCCCCGGTGAAATCACCGGGGGTTCTTTTTTGGGGGAACGCCTTACTAAGGCAAGTAATTCTCTTATTCTTCGTCGTCATCCTTGCCGCTCTTGGCCTCTTTGGCCGCCTTCGCGGCCTTGGCGGCATCAATAACCTTCTGAGCCACAAAAGAGGGAGCCTCCTCGTACCGCTCAAAGGCCATAGTAAAGCTGCCGCGGCCCTGGGTTACCTGGCGCAGATAGGTGGAGAAATCATACATCTCGGCTTCTGGAGCCTCAGCTGACACTACCTGCATGCCGTCCTCACCTGCATCCATGCCCAGCACGCGGCCACGGCGTTTGTTGACCTCGCCGATGATATCGCCCATATTGGATTCCGGGATAAACACCTTGACGCTGCCGATGGGTTCCAGTAGGACGGGGTTTGCCTGGGGCAGTCCGGCTTTATAAGCCAAGGCAGCCGCCATCTTAAAGGACATTTCTGAGGAGTCTACGGGATGATAGGAACCGTCCACCAACGTGGCCTTCAGGCCCACCACCGGGTATCCGGCCAGCACGCCGTGTTCCACACAGTCCCTGAGCCCTTTTTCCACGGCCGGGAAGAAGTTCTTGGGTACCGCGCCGCCGAACACCTTCTCCTCGAACACCAAGTCGTCACCGTCGCAGGGTTCGAACTCGATCCACACATCGCCAAACTGACCGTGACCGCCGGTTTGCTTCTTATGACGGCCCTGGACCTTGACCTTCTTGCGGATGGTCTCCCGATAGGCCACCTTAGGCGCCTTCATCTTAAGCTCCACACCGAATTTCTGCTTGAGCTTGGAAGCGATAACATCCAAATGCTGTTCGCCTAAACCGGACAAAACCATCTGATGGGTTTCCACATTATTTTTCACCGTAATGGTGGGATCCTCTTCTTTGAGCCGGCTAAGGCCGGAGGCCATCTTTTCTTCGTCACCCTTATTTTTAGGTTTAACTGCCATAGACAAACTGGGAGTTGGGAAATTGACTCCCTCCAGTTTCACCGGGCGGGATGTGGCAGACAGCGTATCGCCGGTTTTGGCCGACGCCAATTTTACCACCGCACCGATATCTCCCGCTACGACACAGGTGGTATCTTCCTGCTTCTTGCCGCGGATGGTCAGCAGTTTGCCGATCTTTTCCGGCTGACCGGTGCGGGAATTGAACATCTGGGTGTCGGCCTTGACCTTGCCGGAGATCACTTTAAAATAAGAAAGTTTTCCCACAAACGGGTCGGCTACCGTCTTAAAGACAATGGCGGCAGCAGGATCCTCTTCCGAGACTTTTAGCTCCACTGGTTCACCGTCCATGGTTTCAGCCATTTCACCAGCTGCATCGGCTGCTGACGGCACCAAATCTACAATGCAGTCCAAAAGCTGAGCTACGCCGTCCAGCTTCAGGCCGGACCCGCACAGGATGGGGGAAATATCCCCGGACTTCAAGCCCAACTGGACGCCTTTGATAAATTCTTCATTGGTAAAGGGTTCCCCGGCAAAGTATTTTTCCATCAAATCTTCGTCGGTTTCGGCCACTGCTTCCGACAAAGCCAT
>CALCVR010000349.1 GCA_937905915.1 uncultured Eubacteriaceae bacterium | reverse complement strand
AAAAAACCCCCGCCGTTTTGTGCCAGATAGTCCTCAATAAAATCATACTGAAATCGCATCCCCCTTGCTTTGGGATAGTGCTCTTCTTCCCAAAGATGTGTGTTTCTCATAAAAGCATCCGGCTGCATGAAGCCTCCGATAAATACACCGGAGCCCTTGATGCCCCACGTCGGATCCACATGATAGTATTGACCGTCTAATTTTACTAAATCCCACATATGTCCCGCATGAAGGTCTTCTTTTAAGTACCCGCTGACGCATATACATTCGATCCCCGCTTCGTCCATAAGCCGTTTAAAAGCCCAGGCGAGTCCGCCGCAAATCCCTCTCTTTTCTACTAACGGACCGTAGGCCAAGTGAGGTATTGGGTCAGAAGGCGCTTGATTTGGCTTATCTTCCACCTCGTCAAAGGCGCGCTGATCGTAAGTGCATTCTTGGCTTAAATAACTTAAAGCTAAAAACGGCTTTACAAACTGCGGCACCTGTGCACGACCTAGAATACTCTTCCAGATTGTTTTTGCGGCAAAAGCGGTTTTGCTCTGAAGCTGTCTTAGCTGAACAGTCGGTAGGACATAGTCATATGTCAAAAAGCACACGGTATCTGTGCTCATTTTCTCAAAGGCAAAGCTATTGATTCTCCAACTGATAATACCCTCATATCGTCCCATCATACAGCCAAAGATACGGGTAATTTTATCCTGCAAACCCGATGGGTCATCGGTAACAATAGCGCATTCTTTGGGTCCGCTTTTCTCCAAAAGGCTACCAGCATCCCAGGCAGCATCATCTACCATAATATCATCCAGACTATTCGGCCCATTTTCTTGATAGTGCAATGTGACGTCATAGTCGTAGCTCAATTGGACAAGTCCCTTTTTCATATAGTTGGCTTCGTAGCTGGAAAAGATAGCGATAAGGCGACGGTCCCTTTTGAACGCGTTTTTAAATACCGTCTCCAAAGATCCCACGCAATGCTCCAAGCGGACAAAGGATTGTTTGCTACTTAAAGCTGTATATAAAGTTTCCTCTGGGGACACAAAAAAAGCCATAGGTCTCCCCCTTTTAGTCTAAACTTCTGCTTTGCCAGTCTTGTATATACCGTATATCGTAGAAGTCGATTGTATGATAGTCGTACTGGACGGAAAAATCCCCATCCGGCTGCAACCGGATGGTCATGCTTTGCCAATCGTCGCCGCATGATTTGCAGTATTTTTGCATTCTAGCGCATAGATCACCCAAGTCCAGCACGCTTTCTTCTAGGTCCTCATTGTCCCATGTCCGTTCCATAAGATCAATGTATTCGCCATCGCCCAATGCATCGTATAAGATCTGCTGGTGAGGGATACGGTCCTCCCCTTCTAAAAAATACCCCATCACCACAAGATCCCATGTATCCGGCAGTAAGGAGATCAAAAGCATCCCAATTTTCTCATAAAATTGCTGAAGGCGTTTGGGATCCTCATGAATTTGATTGCTCATTTTCCATCACCCGCTTTCACTATTTTTAAAACGACGGACTTCGTGATAAGACTTGCCTGTGTCATCGGTTACTTTGTACCGGACGATAAATTCCGATGGGCGGTCGCTATCCTTCTCGTATTTACATCGGATTTTGACATCCACAGTGTCGCCATCCTCCAGTTTATTGGCCCATTCGTTTTCCATTTTCTTGTATTCTCCCCGATTGAGATGACGATCCATAGGCACAATATTATCAACCTTTTCCGATCCGCCAAATCTCCGGGCAATCAGATGCCCGCCATCGTCCTGCTCTTCGCGGTTTTCCCCGCCGGCCCTTGTTTGATGGGCCGGATTTATTTTGCCCTTTTCTAATCGGATTGTTCCCTCGCACTTTTCAATACGGCCTAATTTATCGGTCTCATAACGGTACCGGTTGACCTCGTATTTCTCATTTGGTTTTAAAGAATAGGTCCCTTCAAAGTGATCCGCTATCTTTTTTACATGATCTTGTTCCAGCTGTTTTTCAGAGGAATCCTGTCTATTTTCCTCCATGCAGTCGTTTTCTCCAATCTCCCGATTCATATCCCCTACCGCTTTCCTTTATGGGCTGATGGTTGGAAGAACTTGATGGAATTTAAGTAGTCTATTGCATTGGCATACCGGGCATCCCCGTCTTTTTGCAGCATCTTTTTGGTGGCATACCGCTTGAGCATCTTTCCATATAGCTCCCAGAAGTATTCGCCGTCTGTGGCATTTAGGGGCCAACGATAAGCTTTGATTGGCTCGCATTCCTCCGGCATGGATAAATACCGGGAAATGCCGGAACGGATATCTTTCTCCCATCTTAAAACAGTGCGAATCTCCTTTGGAGTCAGCTTGGTATCGATAAGATCAAATTTTTTATTAACGCCTTCCAAGGGAAAAATTTGCATCACGCTATCCAAGCGCAGAAAATTAAGTAGAAAATCCAAAAAGGTTCTCTGTAAATCCTTAAATGCGTTGGCCCGGATAAGCGACTGGTTATTGTCGAGATAAATTTGCACTTCGTCTAAAATCTCCTGTTGTTTAGCCGACGGCAACGGAGGCTTCAGTGCGCTGCTTTCTTTGCATAGAAGATTTAAAAGTTCTTGCACATCCATATAGATGTTCCGAACCTGGCCCTCCAATAGGCTATGGTACATAAGCTGTACGACGGCCCCCTGGATTTTTGTAAAGACCCCGTTGTTTAAAATAGGCGGCGTTTTGGCGCGATACCGTTTGTCCCAAACATCACCCATTTTGGCTAACAGGGTATCGGTCCATCCTGCGTGATAAATGGCGGCGACGCCTACATCCAGCCGGCTTAACTCCCGGATTTGCTCGTCTTTGAGGCTTAAAGATGCCCCCACTTCTTCACAGTCATCCTTAGCCGGCAGACGCATGACAATCTTAATGGCGGTATTCTTAATAGCGGCGTCATCCACTGCGCTGGGAGACTGGTCAATAATCATAAATCCTTCCCCTGCGCTGCGCATTTCAGCGATGCACCGGCAAAGACTTCCTACCGCCGCTCCCTGCACATTTCCCGATTCCACATTGGTTTCTTGAGAACACCGTTTTAAAATGTTATGAGCTTCCTCCAACACGGTAACATGGATCAAATTGCTGTTGGGCTGTGTGCTGCCTGCTTTTCTAAAATTTTTCAGCTTAATGATGAGAACTCCCATGATGAGAGAACGAGTCTCATCTGAACCAATGCTGCTTAAATCCACAATGGTGTTTTCGTTAAAAAGGGTACGGTCCGGAATCCCGCTGCTGCGGCCAAAGATCTGTCCTTCAAAGCCATTGCAAAGAGAAGAAATCCGGTTAAGCAAAGCACCTTTGTAATCCCCCTTGGTCTGGGCCGAATAAGGAGAATGGTCGATAATTCGTTCCAGCACAGGCACCAAATCCTGAAAGGTGGGAAATTTACTTCCCTTTTCTACAATGCGTTCAGAATGTTCCAAATCCCATCCGTGGTCGATGTAAACCTGTTCAAAGGCACGTTTTAACAATCCCGGCATGGCTCCGTACAGCGGCCAGCAGGCGCTTACTACTTGCAGCACCTGGTCTAAATGCTCTCGGATGTGGATACCAGCGCTGAATTCAAAAGGATTAATTTGTAGAAGCCGATAGGGAGATTCATCGGCTGTAAAAATATTGATGTTGGGAAGTCCGCCAAATTCGATTTTGTATTCACCTTTCGCCGGTTCGATAACCAGAAATGGGACTTTATTTTCGATCATTTTTTGCAGCAAATGATAGGTTGTGTTGCTCTTGCCTGAACCGGATGCGCCGCAAATAAAGGTGTGGGAGGCAAAAGTGTCCAGATCCAAAAAGGCCTGTGTCTTTTCCTCCTGCCCCATGTGATACACATTGCCGAATAGGATAGGACGTTTTATCTTCTTTTTCCATTTTTCCGGGATGTTGCGGCCGAACTCCGCCATATTATCCACCACAATGCCGGGAACCGATTTGCGGGGTAAGGCCATCAAGGTAGGGATCTCCTTTCCGCTGATCATCATAGCTGGAGTCACTTTTTCCTTTTGAAACACCGAACGGGTTTTGTTTCCCGCCTGATCGGTGGTCTCTTCCAGCATAGCCAAATCAATGACCGGATGATGAAGATAGGCTAGGTATTCCAGCACTTTTTCCCGTTCTGCTACATTGGTGGCATCCCATTGATTGCAATATGCCCTGGGTGCGGCTTGGGAATCGCCGGCCAGCAACGCCGCAAGCGTACTGGTTCCCATGTTGGCAGTGGCTACATCGTCGGTAATCAGATAACAACAGCTGTTCCACATTCCAAAGGTTTGGCTCATATTGATGCGTTTGATATGCTCCTCCAGCTTGGAGAGCAAATTTTGCACCGACTTATTGTCCCGGTTGATGGTCAGAGAGCGGTTGGTTCCGGTAGAGCTTCCTGTCCCTTGTGTATCGCCCGATCCCATAGCCTCCGATGTATTTTCTCCCATACTGCTTCCTTGGCTGGTTCCGGTGGCAGAGCCCGTACTGCTGGAGGTCCCGCTTCCGCTGTTAAAGTGCATATTGAATATGGCCGATCCACTGCCGCGGTTATAGCTGCGTCCATTGGAGATGCTGGAGGTATGGGAGGTGCCAAAGGAGCGGGAGATGCTATGGGAAACCGAATGGTTGATGTTGCTTGAAATAGAATAATTGACCGTGTCCGATTCATTTTCACCGTAGGACACGGTTTCTTTTGCGTAAGGGGACAAACAAGTATAAAGATTCTCCAGGCCCTCCCGGCAGTCGTCCATGGCATCCGGGGAAACGCACTGGGACAAAATAATCAATGTATATTTCTTCCCGTTCATGGCGTCGATGAATTTTTCACATCCCTGGGCACTGAGTTCCCGATCCTTTTGGATCTCTTCCTCCCGCCGGCTAGGAATCATACTTAAGGATCGAACCGTCCGTCCAGCCGGATAGGCCCCCTTTGGCCCACAGGAATTGAGCAACGCGTTCTTTTGTGATTCGGAAAGTTCAGTGATTTCACATCCTGGGAAATGTCCCTTTAGATTGCCAGCCAACAATTCTCCTGCAATTTTGCTGTTTCCGCTGGTATTGGTACACAGATAAAGACGCACGCTGTCTCCGTCGCTTTGCAAAATCAGCGCCGTCACACCACCAAAACTATTGAGGGCAGAATACACACTGACTAATTTCTCATAGGAGTTTTCTTCCTCATTGTACATCAACTTGGTGATCTGATACACAGCGATTCCTGTCCGGTTGCACTGCAAAGGATCCAGTTTATTGACTACACTGGTATAAAGGCAATCTTTGCCGGCAGGAGACAACATCTCCAAATGTCTGCTGTTGACGTAAACCCCTACAATACGCAAATCATTTTGCAGAATATTCAACTGATGCGCATCCATCAGCAGCTTTTTGGCCTTTTTTTGTTGTTTGCTATCCGGTGTAGCCATGGGCTGGATGGTTCTCTTGCCTCCCGTAGGGAGAGACGAGCTTCCACTGCTTCCTGAGGTCGGCTGCGGGCGCCTGGCCGCTCGATGAGTGGTTCCAGCTGGAGTTGCGTTGTTTGGCACAGGGATCCCCCCATTTCTAAAGATAACTTCAAATATGGCTTATACTAAAAATTCATCTGGTTCTTCGCAATACCTTAGCTCCAATGCCTGCTTCCCCTTCTTCATCGTCGGCAGAATCGGAAGGATCGATGGTATCATTCTGGTCAGTGGACTTGTCATCCACTTCTATCACTTGATCCAGCTTTGCATCAAAGGCTTCTCTCTCCTCATCGCTCATATCGTCATAACCATGCCGCTGACGTAATTCCTGAGCAACAGCGTCGTATTGCTCTTTGGAAACCACTTCTTTTTCCATGATGTCTCCCTCTCTTTTTCTCGTCAACGAATATATTCGTCATCGTCGTCATCCAAGCTGTGGGGATGACCATCCCCGTGTTCCCTTTCCTCTCTTTCATCGCCATCGTCAGCATCGGTTTGATCGGTCTTTTCATCCACCACAGCTACTTGATCGATCTTTTCATCAAAGTCTTTTTTCTCCTCGTCGCTCATATCGTCGTAGCCGTATTTTTCCTCCATTTTAGAGCGAAACTCGTCGTACTGCTCCTTGGAAACTTTTCT
>CALCVR010000348.1 GCA_937905915.1 uncultured Eubacteriaceae bacterium | reverse complement strand
TTAGCCAGTCCATTGTGTGGCGCCGCTCTTCACCGGATCGGTTGAAAGAGGATGCGGATCTTTTTGACTCCAATAAGAAGCTGAAAGAACCGTCTCCCTTTTATCAGAGCAGCCACAGTGTGTTGCCGGATCAACAGGAGTATTTCCCTACTGAGGAGCCCCAAAAGACAGAGACGGAAAATAAGGAAGAGCCTGTCATACGGGTAATCGGAGAAGCCTTTTCCACCTACATTATTTTAGAGGTAGAAGAGCAGCTCCTCATCATTGATAAACATGCCGCTCATGAGCGTATGCTATACGAACGCATTAAAAAAGATGCAATGGTCAATCAACAAATGCTGTTGGCTCCTGTACCGGTCACTTTGGAAAAATCCCTTTATGACGCGGTATTGGATCATCTTTCTTTGCTGGCCCAGGCGGGATTTGAAACCGAGGATTTTGGCGATGGATGCATTCTAGTCCGGTCAGCCCCTCTTCAGCTGGACGGGGCAGATGTAGAACTATTGGTGACGGAACTAGCGGGACGGCTTGCCACGTGCCGGCAGGATTTAATTCCCGAACAGTTGGAGTGGATCTATCATTCGGTTGCCTGCCGCGCAGCCATCAAAGCTGGGGATAAAAGTTCGCCAAAAGAACTGTATGATTTGGCGGTTCGGGCATTGAAAGAAGATGTCCGGTACTGTCCCCATGGTCGTCCAGTGGCCATCCGATTGACGCAAAAGGAATTAGAAAAGCAGTTTGGGAGGATACAATAAATTTTAAAGTAAAAAGGCCAGAGACATTTTTTAAGTTCAAAGAATGTCTCTGGCCTTTTATTACTAGGTAAAATTATTCAGAAAAAGCGGCTTTCACAGCTTCGCTAAGTGTTTCAGCTTCCGGCTTTGTGATCAGAAGGGAGATATCCACTTCTGAAGTGGTAACCAAACGGATATCTACATCACTGGAAGCGGCGGCAGAAAACACCTTAGAGGCAATGCCGGGCTGTGTACGCATCTGTTCGCTGTATACCGACACCTTTACATTGCCACTGCTGATGCTAGGACGTAGAGAAGGATGGCTAATTCGCAAAGAGGAAACCACATCCAATGCTTTGCGCATGTCGTCATCCGAAACGGTAAAGGATAAACTGGTTCGGTCGCCAATGGGAGCAGACTGCGCGATCATATCCACACTGATCCCAGCCTCTGCGATACAATCGAAGATAGACGAAATAAAGTGGATATCGGCCGGACTATCGCTCAATGTAATGAGGGTGACGTCCTCTGTGATCGAAATGGTATGTGAAATTTTCACTGCGCGAATACCTCCTAACTCTTTGCGGCATATACGCCGGGCACTTTTAAAGATGAAATCGGTTAATTTTTAGACGCGACCAGATCGCCCATATTGTAAAGGCCAGGCTGCTTCCCGATGAGGAACAAAGCGGCATTGACAGAACCGGTTGCAAAAATCTCTTTAGAGTGGGCCGAATGAGAGAGAGTAATGACTTCGTCGCGTCCAGCGAAGATCGCTTCATGTTCCCCGACAATGGTGCCTCCGCGGATAGAATGAATGCCGATTTCGCCCTTATCCCTCTTTTTCCGCTGAGAATGACGGTCGTATACATAACGAGGTTGTTCCGGTAAGGCGCTGGAGATACAGTCGGCCAGCATAAGGGCTGTACCGCTGGGAGCGTCAATTTTCTGGTTGTGATGCTGCTCCACAATCTCAATGTCAAAGGACCCGCCAAGCACAGCGGTAGCCTTTTTCGCAAGCTCCATCAAAAGATTGATACCCAAGGACATATTGCCTGAATAAAAAACCGGGATACTTTTGGAAGCATCTTTGACTTCCTCCACCTGTTCAGGGGAAAGGCCGGTAGTGGCAACCACGATGGGAAGCTCACGTTTTTTCGCAAATTTAAGCAAGCCAGATAAGGCGGAAGGATGGGAGAAATCAATGATGACGTCGGCGTCTCCTGTGTAACCTTCTGGATCGGAAAACACGGGGAAGTCCGATAACATGGTAGTATTAATGTCAAAGCCGGCGGCAATGCGGCAGTCGGAACGCTGCTCTACACAGGACGTGATGACCTGCCCCATTTTACCATTGCAGCCATTTAAAAGGATATTTTTCAAGGGATTCACATCCTATCATTTCGTTTGAAACCAAGGGTCAAATTAGGCCGTATTTTTTCATAACGTCCTTGAGCTTCTGAAGCGCGCCTTCCTCCATAGGGGAGAGAGGCATACGGCAATTCCCCACTTCCATCCCCATGAGATTCATAGCCTCTTTAACCGGGATGGGATTGACGTCGCTGAACAAGGCGTTGATCATATCCAGATACTCCATTTGCAGTTGACCGCTCTTTTTGCAGTCGCCCTCTAAACAAGCGGCGGCGATGGCATGGGTTTCTTTGGGCAGGATGTTGGACATCACTGAGATAATACCTTTGCCACCCAGCATCATGATGGGGGCGATAAATTCATCACTGCCGGAGTAAATATCCAGATTATCGCCGCATAGGTTGATGGTTTCCATAACCGAAACCAGATTACCGTTTGCCTCCTTGGTGGCTACGATGTTGGGATGCTTAGAAAGCTCAAAATAGGTTTGAGGCTTGATGTTTACCCCGGTGCGGCTTGGGACGTTATAGAGGATGATGGGGATATCCACCCGGTCGGCTACGTAGCTATAGTGGGCGATGAGGCCGGACTGGGAAGCTTTGTTGTAATAAGGAGTCACCATCAAAGCGGCATCGGCGCCGGCTTCCTGGGCTTCCTTAGTGAGGGCCAATGCGTAATCGGTGTGATTGCTGCCGGTGCCCACAATGACCGGCACCCGCCCGGCCACATGCTTAGTAGCGAACTGAAGACATTGGCAGTGCTCCTCATGGGTCAGAGTGGCCGATTCACCGGTGGTACCGCACACCACGATGGCATCGGTATCGTTTTCAATCTGGAAATCAATAAGCTGGCCGAATTTTTCATAGTTGACGCTGCCATCGGCATTCATCGGGGTGACGATGGCTACAGCAGAACCGGTAAAAATAGTTTTTTTCATAGGGTAGAAAACTCCTTCCATCAATCAAAAGGCGAAAAAACCGGATTAATCAAAATACCCTTTTGCGCATAACAGCTCGGCCATCAGGACAGCGCCGCCCGCCGCGCCGCGCAAAGTGTTGTGGGAAAGGCAAACAAACTTGATATCGTACTGGGTGTCGCGGCGGAGACGGCCGATAGAGACTGCCATACCGTTTTCCAGGTTGCGGTCCAAACGAGTTTGAGGACGGTTTTCCTCTGTGAAATAATGTAAAAACTGCTTAGGAGCTGAGGGAAGTTCCAATTCCTGGGGGACGCCTTTGTAGGAATTCCAACGGGCGATGATGTCGTCTAAATCCACAGGCTTTTCAAAGGAGGCGAATACCGCCGCCATATGGCCATCCTGCACGGGGACGCGTAAACACTGTGCTGTAATG
Organism: uncultured Eubacteriaceae bacterium; assembly: GCA_937905915.1. Lineage (GTDB taxonomy): Bacteria > Bacillota > Clostridia > Oscillospirales > Acutalibacteraceae > Solibaculum. The sequence goes on along the minus strand of CALCVR010000348.1, from coordinate 2,650 downwards.
CTGGGGGAGGCGGCGGGGGCAATAACGCCGTCTTGAATGCTGCCCCAGATTTTCAGAGGCTCCTGCTCGGATTTCTCCTCTTCGCCACCGATGAAGGGAATGACGTTGTCAAGGATATCAGGATAATTTTTGAGGGTCTTGCCTGCGCCGGAAATGGCCTGGTAGGTGCAGGTCAAAACCTTGGTAACGCCCAAATCCATCAGGGGATGAATAGCGGGGACATAACTCTGCAAAGAGCAATTGGATTTTACAGCGATAAAGCCGCGTTTGGTGCCCAGACGTTTGCGCTGGGCTTCGATGATCTGCGCGTGATCGGGGTTGATCTCCGGCACGATCATGGGGACGTCGGGAGTAAAACGGTTGGCGCTGTTGTTGGAAATAACGGGGCACTCGGCCTTTGCGTATTTTTCTTCCAGAGCGCGGATTTCATCCTTGGGCATGTTGACGGCACAAAATACAAAATCCACCTGACTTACGATCTGATCCATATCTTTTTCCGCATCCAGTACTGTGAGATCCGCCAATTTCTCAGGAATGGGGGCATCCATCACCCAGCGGCCTCCAATGGCCTCCCGATAGGGTTTGCCAGCCGAACGGCCGCTGGCAGCCAATACTTTGACGTCGAACCATGGATGGTTGCACAGAAGGGTCATAAAACGCTGGCCGACCATACCGGTGGCGCCGATGATTCCCACTTTATACTGTTTCCTATTCATCCTCAAATACCTCCTGAATTTGATGAGCCGAAAAACAAAGAAAAAACCGGTTGTAAACCGGTCATCAATGCAATATAATAAGATCTATTGACGTAAAACGCCTTTCTAACTACGTCGAATAGCTCTCCATCAAAAGCATGATGACAATTGCCAGGCTGTTCACCAGGCAACCAGGAGCAGGGCTGCCGAACCCCGATCCTTCGGCGCTTTCGCCTTTTGTACGTGGTCCTAAGCCCCGGCGGCCTCTCACGCACTACTCATCAATCGCGCACCTCTATTCTGCTCATTTTATATCCATTAGCTATGTTTTTATAATATTATCATTGTGCAGCCTTTGTGTCAACAAATTTGACCAAAAAGATCAATGCTTCCCCATTAAGATTCTGATAATAAGGAGTACCTATGAAAAAAAGCGATTTTTACTATGATTTGCCGGAAGAACTCATTGCTCAAACCCCTATTGAACCTAGGGATCATTCCAGACTTATGGTGTTGGACCGTTCCAAAGAAGGGGTGGAGCATAAGCATTTTTATGATATTGTGGATCTTTTACATCCCGGCGACTGCCTTATTTTAAACGATTCCAGAGTATTGCCTGCGCGGCTGTATGGCGTGCGGGAGGACACCGGCGCTGTGGTGGAATTTTTGTTGCTGGCCGACAAAGGGAACGGCATCTGGGAAACCTTGTGTGGCCCCGGCAAAAAGGCACGGCCCGGACATCGATTCTCTTTTGGCGAAGGGTTAATGACGGGAGAAGTACTGGACATCATCGAAGGCGGTAACCGGCTGGTGAAGCTCTCCTGCGAGGGTCCTATTTATCCTATGCTGGAGCGCATTGGGGAGATGCCTCTTCCGCATTATATTACCCACAAGCTGGAGAATAAGGAACGCTATCAGACGGTCTATTCCAAAGAGCCTGGATCGGCTGCCGCGCCTACAGCAGGACTGCATTTTACCCCGGAGCTGCTTGAAAAATTAAAGAACAAGGGGATTAAAATTGGTTTTGTAACCTTGCATGTGGGGCTTGGAACTTTCCGCCCGGTAAAAGAGGATGAGATTGAGGATCATACCATGCATTCCGAACATTATACGTTGCCGGAAGAGACGGCCCAGCTTATTTTAGACACCAAGAAAAACGGCGGAAGGGTCATTGCAGTAGGGACCACTTCTTGCCGGACGTTGGAGAGCGTGGCAACCTATCACGGAAAAATTGAAGCGGCGGAAGGGGACACCAGTATTTTTATTTATCCCGGCTATACCTTCAAGGTGTTGGACGGCTTAATCACAAACTTTCATCTGCCGGAGAGCACATTGGTCATGTTGGTATCGGCGTTAGTAGGACGGGAGAGAATCCTGGAGGCTTATAAAATCGCAGTAGAGGAGAGGTATCGTTTCTTCAGTTTTGGCGATGCCATGCTCCTACTCTAAAAGTCAAAGAGGTGCAAGATGGAAACAAACAGGTATTTATGTAATCACTTTGCAACTTGTGAACGGGCGGATCTGTTGGGTGTTACAAGTCACGCCATTGATATATTTAAAAAATAGGTAGAGCCTTTGTTTTGTTTGCCGCTTAAAGAGATTCTGGTCAGCGAACAGGATATCGAAAGAACAAAAGGAAGAAGGAACTATGTATCGTATCCTAATCATTGAAGACGATGTTTCTTTGGCCAAAGCCATAAAAAAACAGATAGAATCTTGGGGCAATAAGGCGCTGTGTGTTAAGAATTTTCAGGATGTCATCCCTGCCTTTGTGGAGTACGATCCCCATATGGTGCTGGTAGATATTATGCTGCCATTTTTCAATGGATATCATTGGTGCAGTGAAATCCGGAAAATCTCCAATGTGCCGGTGGTGTTTATTTCCTCAGCCTCGGACAATATGAACATCGTGATGGCCATGAATATGGGCGGCGATGATTTTATCGCCAAACCCA
>CALCVR010000347.1 GCA_937905915.1 uncultured Eubacteriaceae bacterium | reverse complement strand
GAAAGATTCCAAAAGAAAATAATGGAGCTTGATTCAAAGGATAGTTTCTGTTATGATAAAATCATCCAAAGGAGGGTGAGATAGTTTGGAAAAAAAGATTCGAATTTGGAAAAGACTCATCTATGGGACATTAGGTGTTTGTTTTATCGGTACTATTGTGTGGTATTTTTTCATGGTTGTTGGCAATTTATCCGGAATGAGCACACTGCAAATGCAGCAGGCTGTAGACATTAGTTTTTTCTTCACCCGTATTGAAGGATATCATGAAGTCACCATTGCCAATGCACCTGTTTTATTTGGACTATTTTGCATTGTGGTAGCGGTATGTGTTCAAGGGATCAGTTACATGATGCTCACCCGGGAATCCTCTAGTAAACGTCTTTCATAATCCATTATTCTCTTTTTGTTTTCAAACAAAAAAGCCGTTGACGCCCTTTTAAGAAGCATCGACGGCTTTTTATATTTTCCTTTATTCCTCTGGCTGATTGTCGCAGGGCGAAGAATCCAAGCAAGAGATAGAGGCGTCCTTGACCTGCTGAAAATTAAACTGACTCAATTCCTGGACTACTACTTGAGACAAATGATTAAAAAATTGATGATACACGCACGTGGATTCCAAAGACGCATTGCGAGAACATTGATAATCTTCCGCTAAGCATCGGCTAAAACGGTAGGGCCCTTCCACTGCTTCAATCACATCCCGAAGGGTAATGTCAGCAGGCTCTCGGGCTAGGATATAGCCGCCTTTCGCTCCTTTAAAGGACTGGACAATGCCGGCAGTTACTAGTTTGCGAAGGATCTTTAACGAGAATCGGAGCGAAACATAAGTAGCTTCAGAGATAGACTGAGCGTCCATACGCTGATCATTGTGCACCAAACAATCCACAATTCGAATGGCATAATCGGTTTCAAGAGTAATATACATGAGCAACTTCCTTAATCACTAGAGTTCAAAAAAGATGAAAAACGAATGGTATTGGCCGCAACGAAAGAAATATTTTTATTTATGGAACAATAAACGATGATATCTTAATGATCTAACAAAGTAAGAAAAAAGCCTCGAAATTTTAAAAAACTTCGAGGCTATGGCGGAGAGGGCGGGATTTGAACCCGCGGTACGGTAACCCGTACACATGATTTCCAATCATGCTCCTTCGGCCACTCGGACACCTCTCCATTTACACTATTCAACTGTCGCCACTACTATTTTTGAGAAATCCTACTTTTATGGCGCTCAATTATTATACTAGGTTATCTAGAAAAAGTCAAGACCTTTTTTTATTTTTTTGCGGAAATGGAGAGAAAAAAGAAACAGCCTCGATTATGTGCAAATATTATCCCGATTTTTAGCCAATGTAGCATCGCCAATCCCCTTGACCAACGTTAATTCATCTACCGACTTAAACGGACCGTGGGTATTGCGATAATCAATAATAGCTTGTGCTTTGACTTCACCAATACCGTTTAGTGTCATCAACTCCTCTTTAGAAGCCGTATTGATGTTGACTTTTCCAGAGAAAGATGGTTTAGAAGAAGAAACTGGTTTTTCAACTGGTGCAGAAGAGGAGGAAACTGAAGGTTTCTTCGAAGAAATGGTAGAGTCGGATGTTTCGTCTGGCACTTCCGACGAAAGAATAGAAGATAGACTTTCAGATATTTCTTCTGAAGGCGAGGGTGCTTCGGACACAGCCGATGAGGAAGAAGCGTAGTAAGAAACCGGATAGGAGGTGTCACTATGGTTATAATTGGTGTATACAATAGCGGATGCACCAAGATTAGGAGATAACAGAGCGTTATAAAGGATAACTGCCGCCACTAAGATGCCTGCGGCAATGAGTAAATAAGATTCATGAAGAGTTTGCTTATCCATAGAGGTTCCCCAGATGTAGCCAATAAAAATGTCAAAATAAACCGAATAACTTATTTATTATAGCAAATCACGAGAATAACAAAGAAGGTATGTGAAAAATATTCTCCTAAGAAAATACAAAAAAGAAGCCTCTCTTCCTTACGAAAGAGAGGCTTAAAACAATTACAAAAATTATTCATTTAAAATTTTTTCCGCTGCTGCCAGCTTGACACACAGGCAGAAGAGATCAGCCGCAATCTTTAATTCCTCCACCGAAGGGTAAGAGGGGGCCACGCGGATGTTGCTGTCGTGGGAATCCTTGCCATAAGGATAAGTAGCGCCAGCGCCGGTTAAGACAACGCCAGCTTCTTTGCAAAGCTGAACTACTCGTTTCGCACATCCATCCGGGACATACACCGAAATAAAATATCCACCCTTGGGATTTTGCCAATGGGCTAACTGAAGAGGAGCCAATTCCCGTTCCAGAGCTTCCTCCACCGCTTCAAATTTAGGACGAAGGATAGCGGCATGTTTTGCCATATGATCCAATACACCCTGAGCATCCTTAAAGAAGCGGGCGTGACGCAGCTGATTGAGCTTGTCGTGACCGATGGTTTGCATGGCCATACGCTGCTTGATAAATTCGATGTTAGAGCGGGAGGCGGCGATACAGGCGACGCCGGCGCCGGCAAAACTGATCTTGGAGAAGGAGGAGAAAATCAAAGGCATATTGGGATTGCCAGCCTTCTCGCATTCCCGCAGGATGTTAAGGATGGTTGCAGGTTTATCGTAAAGGTAGTGGATGGCATAAGCGTCGTCCCAGTAGATGCGGAAATCGGAAGCAGCCGGTTTTAAATTGGCCATACGCCGGACAGTTTCATCCGAATAGACAATGCCGTCTGGATTGGAGTACTTAGGCACACACCAGATTCCCTTGATCATGGGATCCGAAGAAACCAGACGCTCCACCTCATCCATATCCGGCCCGGTTTCGGTCATGGCCACGGGGATCATCTGGATGTGGAAATATTCACAGATGCCGAAATGACGGTCATACCCGGGGGAAGGGCATAAGAATTTCACCTCGCCCTGCTTGGACCACGGGATACCATTCCGAACGCCATGAGACATATTGGAAGAAACATTATCAAACATCATCGCCAAACTGGAGTTGCCGCCCACAATGATCTCATCGGGGGAAAGGTGCAACAAATCGGCGAAAATACGCTTCATTTCAGGAATGCCGTCCAGGGTACCGTAGTTACGGCAATCCACTCCATCCTCGGAGAAGTAGTCGTTGGAAGAGAGACAGTTAAACATACCGTTGGACAAATTCGATTGTTCTACGCTGGGTTTTCCGCGGGCCATATTCAGTTTCAAATTTCTAGCTTGAAAGGCAGCGTAGGCCGCGTCCAATAAACTTTTTTCCTTTTCAAGCTCTTGGCGACTCATTTGGTGGTAGGCAGTCATGATCCCTCAATCTCCTTCACGATAATGAAATGCAAGGCAGCACAAAGCCTTTTTTAATACCATTCTATTTTAAACGATATGCCAGAATTTTGCAAGTCATTTTTTAAAAACTTGCAAAACGTCATGACGAGAAATCCCGAAAAGCCTGCAAAAGCTGGTGGAAACACCATGAATTAAGGTTGAATTCAAGCTGGATCCTGCAAAAAGAAAATATGAATTTGAAAAGAGATCGGTAAAATCC
>CALCVR010000346.1 GCA_937905915.1 uncultured Eubacteriaceae bacterium | reverse complement strand
TTTGCCATCACTGTGGATGGCAAGTGCTACACTGAACGGGTGGACTTTACCCCCAAGCAGTATTATGATATCTTACGTGCCGCCAATGCTGTCCCCAGCACAGCTCACATTACCATGTTCCAGTTTTTAGAGCTTTACGGCAGTTATGAACAGCAGGGTTACACCGATGTCATTTTAGTCACCATCAATGCCACTGGTTCAGCTACCAATGACGCAGCACAGTTGGCATTGCGCCAGTTTAAATCAGAAAATCCGAAAAGCACATTGAAGATCCATATTATTGACAGCAGTACCTATTCCATGGGATATGGCGGTCCAGTATGCCGGGCAGCTGAAATGATCCAGGAAGGCCGGCCGGTGGAGCAAATAGTGGCCTATTTGAAAGACACCTTCAACCGGGTGGAGATTTTACTGACTGCCTACACCCTCAAATACATTAAACAGTCGGGACGGGTATCCGCTGCCGCAGCTTTTGCCGGCGATCTATTGGGCCTTCGTCCTATCATCAGCCTGATTGACGGGGAATCCATTGTTCGCTCCAAGGTCCGCGGCGATAAGCAAGTGCTTCCCGCCCTGGTCAATTATGCAAAGGAGCATAAGGACGGCCAGACCCCTTATCGCATCGGCACGACCGACTGGGAAAACGGGGAGAGATTGGCGGCCCTTTGCGAGCAGGAGATGGGTTATCCACCCGAATGCATTTTTTATTTGGGGTGTGCCATTACCACCAATACAGGGCCGGATGCCATTGCCATTGTATACCAGGGCCCTTCTAGAGACTAAGTGAAGTTGAGACAGCACATCAAAGGCTTACGACGGCTTTTGATGTGCTTTTTTGAGCGAAGGCCTGGGATGTTCTGCTCAAAAATTCAAAAACATTTTATCTTAAATAGAAAAATGCTTCATACTTCTTTGATAGGAAAGCAGTATCCTAATAATAAAAGTACTCTGTTATGAGAAAGGAAAGTGGATCGTTTGAACCAGACAAAGAAAAAGGTGGCGCCGCTTTTGGCAATGGTTTTGGCCCTAACGATGATTTTTACGGGCTGTGGAAAATCGGAAGAGGGAAGTTCTTCCAAAACAGTAGTATCCTCAGAGAATCCCACGCAAACCGCCCGCGTGGCGACCTGGAAGCTGCCCCAGGCTATCCAGCCCAACTACTATAACCAGTATCTAGACGGCAAGCGTGAGATTAAAGTCTCTAATTTTATGAGTTCCAGCGACCAATTGCAGACTCTTTTGAACGATCAAGTGGATGCCTGTGGAATGTCCTTAACCTCGGCGATGGAAGCCATCATGGATCAGAAACCCATCGTCATTGTGTGCGGCTTATATGACAAAGGATCAGCTTTGGTGGTGGGAGCCGATTCCGATATCCAAGAGGTGGCTGATTTGGATGGGAAAATCATTGCCTACCAGAAGGACAGCACTCAATACGTTCAGCTGCTCAATCTATTAAAAGAAAATGAGCTGGATCCTGAAAATGACGTCACCCTTCGGGAAGCCAGCCCGGAGAATATGGCCACATTGCTTCAAAATGGAGAAATCGATGCTTATTGTGGAATAGAACCCTATGTTTCCCAGGCCGTGGCCGATGGAACAGGAAAAGTTCTCACGACCCCTTATTTTGATGACCAAATGCCAAAGACCGATTCGGTATTGGTGACGACCAGAGAAAACGCCGAGAGAAACAATTTGATGATCAAAGATTTGGTCAAAGCACAAAAGCAGGTGACCGATTCCTTCCGAGAAGATCCGGATAAATGGGTTTCTGAATCGGCTCAACAGACCGGTATAGATCAAGATATTATCAAATCCTCTCTGGATAATTTAGAACTTTCCTGGGAAATCGATGAGGATTTTGTGGAACAGGTGGAGAACTTATATAATAAGATGGTGGAATTGGGCGTGGTTGAGGATACGCCCGATGATATCTGGGAATACATTGATTTGAGCTTTGTGGAGTACGCCAACCAGTAAAATGGTAGAATAAAAAGGGCCATGCAGTCAGTGTCTGCATGGCCCTTTTTGCATTTAAGGAGGCATCAGTTATCCTTGCGGAATAAGTTTTGAAACCAGGAACCGATACCAGAATCGGTCTTTTCTTGGGATTCTGTGGTTTCTTCCTGTTTTGGCTTTTTGATTTCAGCTGTTTTGAAAATGAATTTTACATCGGTTTGAGCACCTTCCGGCGCAGTGGTGAAGATGCTGTTGTCCTGCCCTAGATCAGCGTAGACGCTTACCTTTTTCAGCAGAAGATCTGTGGTATCGGCAACGTCCACATATTGCCCGAGATCATTTTTCTCCATCATTTCATCTAACTTAGAGAAGGTGTCCGAAGCGGTGTCCAAGGTATCGGGAGAGGAGATAGAGGAGAGAGCGTCGGTGATCTGACGGTTGGATTCCAAATCCACTTTCATTTTGAGCAAGGTGGCAATGGTCTCAGGAGAGTTTTGCAAAGAGGTACGGGTATGGGCATTGTCCATTTCCTCGGATAAGGACTGAAGAATAGGAGAAGCGTCCTTGAGATCCTTTTGCAGAGTAGGCAGCATCTTGACGAAAGCCTGTAAACTAGGATCATTGGAATGTTCCAGCAAAGAGGAAATGAACTGCAAATTTTCGGCATTGGCATCTAAATCCTGTTTCATTGCTAGGAGTTTGGCGCTGGTTTCCTGCAAATACTGCATGGTCTGAGGATCTCCAAACACCTGCTGCAAAGAAGTGATTTGATCCTTATTTTGTTCTAAGAGGGAAGTAAGATCGCTTAGGCTGGGCATGATGGTCTCCACAAACTGGATAGAATCTTGGATATTCTGAATCCCAATGTCCTCAATCCCAGCCTCCAAAGACCGAGCTTCCTGCATCAGGGACAAGACTTGAGCGGTAACCTGTTGGGTCATTTGATCGGCCTGGGACAACTGTTTGTTCAGATCATTTTGTACCGTGGATACAATCTGCTTTACCACCGGGACAAAAGAGGACGACACGGTGCCGGATTGAACCTGTTGGACCAATATTTGTTTTAGAGCGGCTACT
>CALCVR010000345.1 GCA_937905915.1 uncultured Eubacteriaceae bacterium | reverse complement strand
ATTGCCCGGATGAAGAAAAGGCTAAATGCGCCAGCCGGTGTCTTTTTGATGCCCTCTATGTGGATGAAAATGGCAACGTATCGGTGGATGTGGATCAATGTGTAGGATGCTCTCAGTGTATCGACCGCTGCAAGGCCGAACATCTAGCGGCCAGTAAAGACGTCCTGCCGGTATTAGCCGCCATTAAGGAAGAAAACCGTCCGGTCTACGCCATCATTGCCCCGGCCTTTCTCAGCCAATTTTCCACCAGCGTCACCCCTGGTAAGCTAAGGGCCGCCTTTAAGCAATTGGGGTTCACCGGCATGGTGGAGGTGGCCCTGTTTGCCGACATCCTCACCCTGAAGGAGGCCTTGGAATTCGATGCCACCATCCAAACCGACAAGGATTTCCTGCTGACCAGTTGCTGCTGCCCTATGTGGATTGCCATGATCCGCAAGGTATATCACCAACTGGTTCCCCACGTTCCTGGATCGGTATCCCCTATGGTGGCCTGCGGACGCACCATCAAGAAGCTGCGTCCCGGTTCGACGGTAGTGTTTATCGGCCCGTGCCTTGCCAAAAAAGCCGAGGCCAGGGAAAAGGACATTGCCGATGCGGTGGATTATGTCCTCACCTTCCAGGAAGTCAAGGATATTTTTGATCTGGTGGGGCTGGATCCGGATGAGCTCCCCGAAGACGAACGGGATCATTCCTCCAAGGCCGGCCGTATTTATGCCCGTACCGGCGGTGTCAGCCAGGCCGTCCAAAGCACGGTTCATCGCCTCCGCCCCGACCGTTCCATCACCGTCCATGCCCGTCAGGCCGACGGCGTCCCCGCCTGCCGCGAGATGCTAAACGCACTTAAGGAGGGCAAAATCACCGAGAATTTTCTGGAGGGTATGGGATGCAAAGGCGGATGCGTCGGCGGCCCCAGAGCCATTATCGACCGGGAAACCGGCGCCCGGCATGTGGACCAATACGGTGAGGAAGCCCCCTACGAGACGCCCTTAGACAATCCTTTTGTATTGGAATTATTGGGACGTTTGGGTTTTGATACGGTCGAGGATCTCCTCAAGCACGATACTATTTTTACCCGCCGTTTTGATTAAGTAAAACACAAATAAAAAAAGCCACGCTTTCGGGTCATTCCCAAAGCGTGGCTTTTCTGTTTAAAAGAGCCGGTTAAGCTCCTTCTTCCTGACGTTCAAACTGGCTGTTATATAGATTGGCGTAGAATCCGTTCTGTTCCAGCAATTCCTGATGGGTGCCTTGCTCCACAATATCCCCGTCCTTCATGACTAGGATGAGATCTGCATCCCGGATAGTGGAAAGACGATGGGCGATGATAAAGCTGGTGCGGCCCTTCATGAGATTATCCATAGCTTTCTGGATCAGTACCTCGGTCCTGGTATCCACCGAACTGGTGGCTTCGTCCAAGATGAGGATCTTAGGATCGGCCAAGATGGCCCGGGCAATGGTCAAAAGTTGTTTTTCCCCTTGGGAGACGTTGCTTGCTTCTTCATTAAGCACCATATTATAGTGTCCAGGCAAGGTACGCACAAAGTGATGCACTTGGGCAGCTTTGGCTGCGGCGTAAATTTCCTCGTCGGTGGCATCCAGGCGGCCGTAACGGATGTTTTCCTTGATAGTGTCGTTGTAAAGCCAGGTATCCTGGAGGACCATGCCGAAGAGGGAGCGCAAATCGTTGCGGGTGAAGTCCTTGATGTTGACGCCGTC
>CALCVR010000344.1 GCA_937905915.1 uncultured Eubacteriaceae bacterium | reverse complement strand
GTTGGCAGACCGGAGGCCTAAAGCTGTGCGCAAATCCCGCCCGGAGACCGTTTGGTCACCTACCGGTATGGATACCACCGTACCGGCAGCGCTCAGTTGTGGTTGACCAAACCAAGTAGACGGGTCTTCTCCTAAGGCCACATTGGAGAAGGGGGCGGTCAGCTTCTGCTTCATTTCGTCTGTGGTAAAGGTGGAGGCTGTTTCATACTGAGGCGCTAAAGGGTCGCCGGGACTGTCGGTGGACTGAAGATAAGGGACGTCATTGCCCCAGTAAACTTGTGCAGTTTCGGTAGTGCCTCCCGACATGGCGTGATAGACGGCCAGAACCGGTTCCCCTTGATACACAATTAATTTGCCCAATACTTCATCCACCGCCCCTTCGATGCGGGACCAAGAGGCGTCAAACTGATTTCCCCATTGCTCTTTGGCTTGCTCTTTTGAAAGATATCCTTCCTTTTGAGAGGTGTCCACTGAGAAATCGGCTCCTTTTAACGTTTCATCCGGAGTGGCCTCCTGTTGAGCGCGGCGGCGGTAGGCATAGGTATAAGAAGCGGCGGCCTGTGCTTTGAGGGCTTCTGAATGGAAGGAAGGCGGCATCTCGCTTGCCACCGCTCCCAATAAGTAGTCCCGGGCCGATAAGGTTATGACCTCTCCGGTGGATTCATCGAATAGAGCAAAGGTGTCATTTGTATTTATGTTTTGGCTTCCAGAGGAATCTGATCCACTGGATTTTGGAGTGAACCCTTCCCCAAGGCATGCCAAGATGGGGGCAAACAGCAAAAAGAAAAACAATAGAACAGCCGCTCCAACATATTTTTTCATACAAACATCCTCCTTGCATTAAGAAAGCATTGAATTTTTTGCTTTATTAACTTGCAGAATAAACCCATCGCCCCCTTCTGACAATCCTAAGGGGTAATCGGCTTGACAAGGTGGGTTGAATGGGATAAAATAGAAAAAGATATTTTTGTAAAATGTAATACGGCAGATAAAAATGCAGGATCAAATATTTTTCTTGCATTTTAAAAGGAGAAGTCGATACCGTCTTGTCCTGTTTTTCGGCTCTCTCAGCCTTTGAAGGAGGATGACTCTATGTGCCCTTATGAAAAAGAAAACCTATCCACGAGCACCCTTAAAGATTTATGCGATGAATTTGAAAAAAATAACCGTATTGACGCTTCCTTTTATCGCCAGTTCCGGGTTAAACGAGGCCTGCGCAATGCCGATGGTTCTGGTGTCATGGCGGGGCTAACCCGCATTTGCAACGTCCACGGCTACGTCATTTCCGACGGGGAGAAACAGCCGGCCGAAGGAAAGCTCCAGTATAGAGGGATTGATCTGCGCACACTGGTGGACAGCTGCGTTGAGGAAAAACGATTTGGGTTTGAGGAAGTGGCTTGGCTCTTGCTCTTTGGCAAGCTGCCTACACGCGGCCAGCTGGAGCGCTTTAGCAATCTTTTGGCCCACTGCCGGGAGTTGCCGGAGTACTTTGTGGAGGATATGATCATTAAAGCACCGTCCCCCAACATTATGAATAAGTTGGCACGGTCGGTGCTGGCCCTTTATTCCTATGATAATAACCCGGAGGATACCTCCCTGGAGAACTTGATGCGTCAGTCCATCCATCTGATTGCCCAGATGCCTTCCATCATGGTCAACGCCTATCAGGTTAAACGCCGCCATTACGATAAGGAAACTATGTATTTCCATCCCATTGATTTAAACCAAAGCATTGCAGAGTCCATTTTAGGGGCCCTGCGCATCGATAAGAAATTTACACCGGAAGAAGCTCATCTGCTGGACATCTGTCTCATGCTCCATGCCGAACACGGCGGCGGCAACAACTCTACCTTTACCGCCCGCACAGTCTCTTCATCGGGTACCGACACCTATTCGGCCATCGCTGCGGCTATCGGATCCTTAAAAGGTCCTCGCCACGGCGGTGCCAACATCAAGGTCAATGAGATGCTAGGCTATATTAAGGAAGGCGTTAAGGATTGGAAGGACGACGATGAAATCGCCGCTTTCCTGGAGAAACTGATGGACAAAGAAGCCGGTGATGGTTCGGGGCTGATCTACGGGATGGGCCATGCGGTATACACCTTGTCGGATCCTCGGGCTGTCATTCTCAAAGCCAATGCCAAACGTCTGGCAGAGCAAAAGGGATTGGGTGCCGATTTTGCCTTACTGGATGCAGTGGAGCGTTTGACGCCTCAGGTGCTGGCCAAGGTTAAAGGCATCGATAAAACGGTATGCGCTAATGTGGATCTGTATTCGGGGCTTGTATATCGTATTTTGGATATTCCAACCGACTTGTTTACTCCTTTGTTTGCCATTGCGCGCACACCTGGTTGGTGCGCTCACCGTATTGAGGAGTTGACTACCGGTAATCGAATTATCCGTCCGGCCTATCGAGCAGTGCTGGAAGAGCAAACCTACATTCCTCTCAATGAGCGTTAACAATCAAATATGCATTGTGTCTTTAGCTAAGGCGCGGTAGCTATATATTTATAAGCAGTTGGAAAGATTGTTTTTCGACTGCTTATGTGTTATAGGATTGAGTAAGAAATTATTCACAAATAATTGGGCAATATGGAGAGGGTTAGAATGACAAGCAGTGATATAGCTGGATTGATAATTATGAGCTTGCTTGGGTTGCTCATAGTTGTGATAGCGGTGTTTTGTCTTTTAGGTAAAGGCAGTTTTTTACTTGCGGGTTATAATACAATGTCCAAAGAGGAAAAAGAAAAATATGATGAGAAATCCCTTTGCAAATTTATGGGGAAAATCATCTTACCGATTGGCGTTTTGACTCCATCTATCGCTATTGGAGGAATTTATGGGATCGATT
>CALCVR010000343.1 GCA_937905915.1 uncultured Eubacteriaceae bacterium | reverse complement strand
GTTTTTCCATCACCCATCAGAATGCCATGATGGCGGCCAGCGATTTAAAGGGAGTCTACCCTGTGGATTCCTACAATCTCTCCACTGGGACGGGACTTCTGGTGCTGTCGGCCTGCGATATGGCGCAGGAGGGCCTGCCGGCGCTGGAGATTGTAAGCCGGTTGGAAGAGATGCGCAGCCGTGTGCGTGCTAGTTTTATTCTGGATACGCTGGAGTATTTGTGGAAAGGCGGGCGGTGTTCGGGAATCACGGCCTTGGGAGCCAATCTACTCAAACTCAAGCCCTGTATTGAAGTGCGGGACGGCAAAATGGGCGTGGGCAAAAAATTCCGGGGCAATCTTTCAAACGTTATGGAGCAATATACGGATACCCGCCTGAATGGGGTTCATCCGGAGCTTAGACGCGTATTTATCACCCATTCAGGCATCGATCAGGCTATTATTGATCGAGTAGTCGCCCGCGTAAAAGAATTGCAACCCTTTGAAGAGATTTTAGTTACCCGGGCTGGCTGCGTCGTCAGCAACCACTGTGGGCCCAACACCTTGGGCGTTTTGTTTATAGAGAAGTAATTTTCAACCGGAAGGAGTTGGATCCTTCCGGTTGTCTTTTTGTATGGTATAATGATAAACAGCTTAAATATTGCTGTTAGAAAAACAAGGAGGTTAACTTAGAAATGAAAGGGATGAAACGTTTTTGGCCCTTTGTATTGTCCGCAACCATGGTATGTGCGATGGTACTGTCAAGTATAGGGGCCATGGCACAGGAAGGCGACGGTTCGGATGAAGTGACGTTAAAGATTGTGCATACCAATGATATCCACGGCCGATCAGCCTATCAGGAAGGTACGGTCTTTGGCTTTGAGAAATTGGCTTCCTTGATCCAGGAGGAGGACCCGGATCTGGTGCTGGATGCCGGGGACCTGTTTCACGGGCAAGCATTTGCAACATTGGAGGAAGGAGCCAGCATTGCAGAACTGGTCAAAGCGGTGGGATATGACGCCATGACCCCAGGGAATCACGACTGGAACTACGGCAAGGATCGTTTGAAAGAGTTGGGAGAACTGGCAGGACTTCCGATTTTGGCCGGCAACGTTACCCAGGAAGGGGAAGCTTTTTTTGGCAACGATGGGACCTTGGTAAAGACGGTGGACGGCGTAAAAATTGGGGTGGCAACCGCTTTTGATCCCGATATTAAGGATGACACAGCGCCGCGCAACGTAGAAGGCCTCGATTTTTCCGACGACGCTCAAAGTATTACAGATGCCGCCCAAAAGCTGCGGGAAGAGGGCTGCGATATTGTAGTGGCATTGTCTCACCAGCTGTATTGCGATGAGTTTATCGCTGGCACAAGGGGGATCGACGTCTTGATTGCGGGGCATGAACACGCTGTCCTGGACGAGTCCTACCCTGATGCAGACGGCAAACCAGTCAAAGTGGTGGAAGCCGGATGCTATTTTGAAAACGTAGGGATCTTATCCATTGTTTATGACCCATCAGAAGATGCTATTGTGTCTATGGAAGAGGAGACCGTACCTGCATCAGAGGCGCCGAATCTGGCGTCGGATGAAGAGGTATCGGCATTGCTAAGCGAAATTCAAGAGCGGCAAGCCGGGCAGCTGGCCCAAGTGGTAGGGACCACAGGACGAGATCTGGACGGCCGATGGGAAGAACTGCGTGTGGAAGAAACCGGACTAGGACGCCTGGTTACAGCAGCCTATTTGGAGGAAACCGGGGCGGATATCGCCTTTGAGAATGCCGGCGGCATCCGATTGGGAAAGATGCTTCCAGCAGGGGACATTACCTATCAGGATATCATCGACATCTCTCCTTTTGGCAACTACATCGTCACCAAGCAAATAACCGGTGAAGCAGTGCTTTCCATCTTGGAAAAGTCCATTGATATCGGTATCCGCAATAAGCAATCCTACGATCAATGGGTGGAGACGGGATCGGATCAAGTGCGCTGGCCGGATGACAACGGTAGTTATCTCCAATTTGGCGGGATAAAGGTGAGTTATGACACGTCTAAACCTATGGGCCAACGGGTAGTTT
>CALCVR010000342.1 GCA_937905915.1 uncultured Eubacteriaceae bacterium | reverse complement strand
AACGTCCCATTCTCACCGGGACACAGCAATTTGGATACCGAAACAAAGCCTTATACCCTGTCGGACTGGATCAAAACGGCAAATTAGTAGTCGGATTTTACGCGCCCCGCAGTCATCGCATTGTAGATTGTCGCTACTGCGCTCTTCAGCCTCCTGCGTTTTCCTCTATGGTAGAAGCGGTGATCCAGTGGATGGAATTGACAGGTACCCCTCCCTATCAACAAGAAAAAGGGAAGGGCCTCATTCGCCATATTTACTTGCGCAAGGCTTTTGGCACCGGGCAAATGATGGCCTGTTTGGTCATAAACGGCAAAAAAGTATCAAACGAACCGTTGCTTATAAAACTTCTTCGGGAAGCTGGAGAACACAATGGATTAAAAAGCATCGTCCTCAATGAAAATACCCGGCCGGACAACGTTATCTTAGGCAGTCGTTGCCGCACTCTATGGGGACAGGATACCATAGAAGACCTTTTGTGTGAGTTACGCTTTTCCCTTTCGCCCCTCTCCTTTTATCAGATCAACCGGGAGGCGGCCCAGATCCTTTACCGGCAAGCGGCACAGTACGCACAGCCCCAGGGCGCCCTTGTATTGGATCTTTACTGCGGCGCCGGCACCATCGGTCTGACTATGGCCTCAAAGGCTAAAAAGGTTATTGGTGTTGAGGTAGTGCCTGACGCCATCCGGGATGCTAAACAAAATGCCGCCCTTAACGGCATTAAAAACGCTGAATTTTTATGTGGTGATGCTGCAAAAGCTGCTGAAATCTTATCGCAGCGGGGCCTTCATCCCGATGTGGTGGTATTAGATCCTCCTCGAAAGGGATGCAGCGAACAGCTGCTTCAAATCTTAACCCATAGGTTTTACCCTGACCGCATTGTGTATGTGTCCTGTGACCCTGCTACCTTGGCGCGGGATTTAAAAATTTTATCTTGTAATGGGTACGATGTGAAAGAGTTTACCCCTGTGGATATGTTCCCTCGCACCAGCCATGTAGAGACGGTTGTCTTGCTTTCCAAAAAATAAAAATTTCCGATTATAACAAAGAACCAGTGTCTTTTGGACGCTGGCTCTTTGTTTATTCACAGTGATTTCACTGTTTAAAATGGCTATTTTCAATTTTAACGTTTTTTGACCGCCATAACCCTTTTCACCAATGACACTAACTGTCTCCTCTTCACAAAGGCAACAATAGCCGCCGCTGCAATCAGTCCATATCGAAGGATCGGGTAATTGTAGGTGAGAAGCAAAAGGAACCCCATGACTAAAAAAGGTATGGTAATCAAAAAAAGTTTTTTTAATTCATACGGCCTTGCTCCATCGCAATATCTATTGCAGGTTTTATTCATAAAAATATAGTGACCCACGCTATATACGATGTAGCAAACCAAAGTGGTATATCCCGCCGCGACATATCCCCAAATCCCAATGCAGATATAATTTAAAACAATATTTAATCCTGCTCCTAAGAGGCTCGCGATCATAATAAAGTTTGTCTTTTCATAGTAAAAAGCAAATTTGGCGAACAAATCATAGCTATACATAAAATAAACGCTCATTGCCACCGGCGGTATGACCCAGATAGCTTCATGATAAGTTGCGGGAGCAAAAAATGCAACCGCTTCCGGCGCCAATGCAATGAGAAGCAGATTCACACTGGCAATCAACGTAAGAGAAATATAAGCAATGGGAGCGATGTCCTTTATCTTGTTCTCCTTGATTTTTCGATAAAGCCATGGGCTGATGGTTTGTGACAAAGCGGTATTAAACAAAGACATGATTAAAGATATATTATGCGCTAAACTATAGATACCCGCCTGGCTATCCCCTACCATGCTTTTGATCATGATTCTGTCCGAGCTTCCTAACACAACCTGAGACAAGTAATGAGGAATCAACGGCAGATTAAACCGCAAGGCATGTTTCCAAAACTTGGCTGAAAAAAACTTTTTTCCTCTCCACATCTGGATAAAGAAAAAACCAGTGTATCCAATCAGCTCTACCAAGGCCAAGCCAAGAATTCTAGCAGTGACTTTATCCTCGGCTAAAACGACAAATACAATTCCTACAACAGGCTTTGCAAAAGATACGATCAATGTGACAAGAACCAATGCCCTATATCGGTATAAAACCCGCTGCTCTCCTGCCCAGAATTTAAAAACAGCCGTTGTCCATATCATAACCAGCATGGCAAGCATTTGGACTGTGGTCAAAGAAAATAAGTCATTCCAGAAATCTCGAAACAATAAGTAAATCACAGTCCAGGAAAAGCATAATACGACTGTCAAGCCCTGCAACGAGGACGAATAAACCTTTCCCTCCTTTTCAAATTTAATGAGTCCTTGTGTATAGACGCCGGCAGCTAGATTCAAAGAGACAAAAATTGTCACAATGCCAAGCCAAGAATTAAATACATTGTATTGCCCATACTCGGCTGTGGATAAAAGCCTTGTAAAAATGGGCGTTGTGATCATCGAGATTCCCTTTTGTAAAAAAGAACAAATTAAAAACCAGAACGACGCTTTTACTTGAATGGGAATATGTCTATATTTTTCTAATAAACCACGAATCGGAAGCACCTTCTTTTTCTCTTGTGCTAAAACATTTTCATCTGGAAATCCTTCCTTTTGCTCTTCTGAAAGCACAGCACAAGCAGTTCATACAACGGGGTCCAACAAGTAGAAATATCCTGAGAATTTGCCAGTCCTTTTCATTCCTTTTGTTGAACCCCAATGTTTTAATCAGACATTATTTTGTTATTTTTCTGTTCTTACTCTTCACACAGATCTAAGAACTTTTCCAGGCACCACACCAGCCATTTCTGATCCCCGGTCATGCCTTCGGTACAATGGGGCCAAAATTCCTCTCTTTTAGGACCGCCCCAGTCTTTTAACCATTCGTTCATGGGACGAGGCATCGGCGTTTTAGGGGGAATGACAAAATCCGGATAGAGGCGTCGAAAAACCTCTCTTACAAGATATTTATTCTCTCCTTTGCGGATACGATTGTAGTCAATTGGTTTGGCAAGATAGGTTTCTGGATAAGGTAAAACAAAATCCAAGCCTGCTGTAGAAATAGCATTGGTATAAGAACCTACACTCTCGTTGATAAAGACCTTGGATACAAATTCATGAGGGTCAATCCTGCCGTCCTTCTCCCAATCGCGGTAGGTCTGAAACACATCTTCCGGCTTTTTCAGAACTTTATAGGGCATCACAAAGGAATAGCGTTCTATGAATTGGCCTATTGTCCAATCCTGTGATAACAGTCCATTTAGTCCGCCATATACTGCATCCGCAGCCTCGCCGAAGACAAGCGTATCGAAGCCGTCCTCTTGCGCCACCAATGCAGCTTTGTAGATTTGCACCTCTATGGAGTGGATGGGCGCCTTTTTTCGTTTCATTAGGATTGGCGCATACCTTTCAAAATCATCCCAATACACTTCGATTATTTTATGTTTTAATCCACATTGCTCTGCATATTTTCCTGCTACAATTGTTTCATCCGTCACTTCAATTCCTGGAACGACGCATTTAAAAGTATAAGCGGTGGAGCCTTTGGGCATGAATTTCGCTAAGATAGCAGAATCTATTCCCCCACTAAGTGCCAGAGCTGCCCCGCTCCCCAAACCGGAGATACGTTTTTGTAAATAACGCTCCAGCTCCTCGGATTGGCAAACGGGAATTCTATGTGGAAACAGATCGGAAACCATCGTGTTCTCCTGAGGATTCACCATACGATAGGTTAAAAATGCGCTCATTTGTTCTGGTGTTAATCTCATATTTCTTTTTACACCTCTTTTTTAATGGCTTTTTCTGGATTATCGCGCACTTGTTGTAAGGTCTTTGTAATTAGCGTTGAAGAGATCCCTTTTGTGTAAGGGAAGTAAATGATTTTAATACCTGCCTCTTCAAACTCTTCCTCATATTGTTGCCACTTTTCTGTGCCATACCAATCGTCGCCTACAAACAAAATACTAGCTCCTAATTTTTTGCACATAGTGAGCTTGTCCATATCCGACTGGGGGACAGCTGCGTCTACATATTTAATGCTTCTTACAATTTCAATCCGATCCTCAAAGGGGATCATGGCATGTTTTCCCTTATACGTGACAAGATCATCTGTTGTAACACCTACAATCAATTTATCACATAAACCGCTGGCATTTTTAAGCAGGTTTAAATGCCCAATATGGAACAAATCATAGACTCCTGCGGTGTATCCTATAATCATACTGACCTTCCTCCACAATGTAATCCTGTGGTAGATTTCATCTGCCATAGGTTCAAGATTTCTGCATCGGTTTATCTTGCCCATCCAATCCCAAAAAGCTCGCGACCTTCTCGCATCCATAGCCAAAATCTTTTAAGCCCAAATCCATTTTAAGGTCATTGCGCTGCTTTCGAAAGATATCTTGTCCGTTCGATACCTGTTTTATAAAATCCTTCAAATCCTTCAAGCAATAAACATGATTACCAGGCATAAATTTCAGAGGATCTTCCATGGAAAATTTAAGCTTATAGCTGTCCAAATCATCCAATGTCCAAGCGATGGGACGATCCAGAAGCATGTAGTCAAAAACAACCGATGAATAATCTGAAATAAGAGCGTCTGTCTGGGTTAGCAATTTGTAAAAGTGGATTTTCTCGTTTTCAAATTGGCATAAAAAAAGAATATTTGACAGCTTGGGTAAAGATAAATATGGAATGGAACGAGGATGATGTTTTACAAGCAACACCACATCCAATTCTTTTAATTGCTCGTTTAGAGAGTACAAGTCTTCTTCGTTATAAATAACTGGAATCCCATAAGGATAATCCCTTGTAGAATCATTTCGATTTCCCTCCAAATGAGCCCGGAAGGTGGGCATCCAAATAATCACCTTATGATATTTCCGATGTCCACAGATTTTACTAAGCTCATTCCAATCGCTACGGAGGAAAACATCGTTGCGCGGCAAAGGCGAAAAAATCGGTACGACTTTGTCGCTGACATCCCAGCTGTACTTTTTGTATTGATAGCATTGCGGGCTGGGAGAAACCGTAAAATCTGTAAAATCAGGAAATCTTGTTAGTGGCACAATCATTTTATACGGCAAAGCCCCGTGGCTTAAATTAACATTGATTTGCCCTTTTCGTCTTTTTCGTATGGGCACATTATCCCAAAGTTGATACTTTGACACCGATTCATAATACCATCTTTTTAAATGTTCCATCATCGAGGACGGCTTTCCAGGAACGGTAATGGCTCCTGAAAGCATATGGTCTTTCTTTTTCGTCACCCATATGGCTTTGTATTCTTTTAAAACTCCCTTTTTTTCAAGATAGGAATACAGTATTCCCGCGTTGCCGTCAAAATCGCCGCTGCTCTCGAACATAATGTATTTTTTAATTGGTAACAAGCAGAAAATATGAGTCAATAAACTCTTTAATGCAACCGCTGGGGCATGACAGAAGGACTGCAAAGCCCTATTTTTTTTGATTTTTTCCACCGCCGGCATTGTTAAATCCCCCATCTTTTACGATACAAAATAGCCGTAAATGTTTTGCATGTGCTCCTCAATTGAATGGAAACCGTTTTAGAGAAACCTGGCTATCTTTGAAACAAGCTCCGGACGGCTGTTTCAAAGCCATCCCCATCTATAATGAACTTTAAAAATCGTTTCTTTGGTATCTTTTTCCTTTATACGAACTTAAATGTACCATAGAATTCAGAATAATTCAAGTATGGATCCCTGTCATTTTGTACTATAATTCACAAACAAATTAATTTTTATACTATGAAAATTAAGCTAATTACCATATCCGTTTCCACTCCATTTTAGCCTTCCGACTTTTTCTAAAAAAGCAAAGAATCAAAAAAAGAGGATGGAAATCATCGTACTTCCATCCTCTTTTTTGATCTTTTATAGCTTTCGCGATACAAATAAAATGCGAATGGTTGTGCCTTTTCCTTCCTGGCTTTCCAATGTCAATTTGGCTCCGTGGAGCATGGCGATATGCTTGACGATGGCAAGGCCTAATCCTGTTCCTCCCGTGGCTTTGCTTCGGCTTTTGTCCACCCGATAGAAGCGCTCGAATACACGTTGTTGATGTTCTGGAGGAATACCGATACCAGTATCCTGAACCGTTAAAGACGCCCCTTCCAGAGTATTTTTCACCGTAACAGTTACCTTTCCTCCTGCTCGATTGTAGCGGATGGCATTGTCACACAAATTAGTACACAGCTCTACCAAAAGTCCCCGGTCGGCCTGTACCAAGGTACTCGACCCCTGAGCCAAAATAGTGATATAAGACTTTTGCGCCGTAAGTTGCAGATCGCCGACACACTCTCTTGCCACTTCCAGCAAGTCCACTTGCTCAAAATGGGCGGCTAATTGGGGCTCTCCGTCGGCGCTATCCAGTTCGCTGAGCTTGATGATATCACCGATCAACGTCAACAGGCGCGCCGATTCCTTGCGGATTTTAGCGGCAAAACCTTTGACATCATCTGGCTTTGCCATCCCCGTCTGGATGAGCTCTGCATAGCCCGAAATGCTGGTAAGAGGGGTTTTCAGCTCATGACTGACGTTAGCTGTAAATTCCCTTCTCAACCGTTCGCTGCTCTTCCGGCTTTGTTGGTCGATCTGGATGGCCCTGGCAAACGGTTCCAATTCCCGATAGGGTACATGATTGCCGATGTCGTCTAGGTTATCCGCCATGCTTTCGATGGGACGCACAAGCCTCCTGGTCAATAGAATGGACACAACAGCCGACAACCCCAAAATGATGATGCAGCTGATTACAATTAATGGCAGCATATCGCTGTAATTGGAGGAAATATCTTTGGCATCCAATGCAACCCGCAATACATTACCGTCCTCCAAGAGAGTGGCGTAATAATAAGTGTTGTATCCCATGGAAGCGGAAGTGCGTTCGTCCCATCCTTTTCCCTCAGCCAATGCTTTTTGAATTTCAGGACGGGAGAGATGATTTTCCAGTTCTTCATCCGTTTTGTTCTCATAAAGGACCGTGCCGTCAGAGGCAATCAAGGTGAGGCGAATATTCTTTCCTCCGAATTTCGATAAGTCTGATGTCTCTGTCAACAGTGGATACGCGGCCGCAATATCGTTGGCATTGATGGAAAGATCGTGTAGTACTTGTTTGGTCAAAGCACGGTGAAACATGGCGGTACACACAATGGCCGTCACCAGCATGGAGAGAAGGCCAATGATCAGCAATCGATAGGATATTTTTTCCTCCATGCTTTGCTTCATCACGCGTCCTCCGCCTTCTCGCTGAGCTGGTAGCCTACCTTTCGCACAGTACGGATAAACTCTCCTGCATCCCCCAGCTTTTGACGCAGGGTTCGGACATGCATATCCACCGTCCTGCTTTCACCGGAAAAATCAGTGTCCCATACCTCTCGCATAATGGTTTCCCGCGTTAGTACCTGCTCGGCATTTTGTAAAAAGAGCCTCAGCAAAGTATATTCCTTGTAGGTCAGCTCCACTGCATGGCCATTTACCTCCACGCTGTGGCGGCCTTCATCCATGCGTACCGGTCCAAATTCCAAGAGATCCACCGTTTCTTCCCGGCGTTCCGATCGACGCAACACTGCTTTTACTCGACTGATAAACTCCATTACCCCAAAAGGCTTCGGCAGATAATCGTCGGCTCCGTGATCCAATCCTTTCACCACATCGATCTCGCTGCCTTTGGCTGTCACCATAATCACAGCCACATTTCGCATGCGGGCGTCTTTGCGGATCTGTTCCAGGATAGAAATACCATCCTGGCCGGGAAGCATAACGTCCAGCACCACCAATTGAGGAACTCTTTCCGCACAAGCTTTTAGAAAGCTCTCCCCATCTTCAAATCCTTTTGTCTCAAAGCCAGATCCTTGCAGGGCATACTCCTCTAGGCCTAGGATACTGGCGTCATCTTCCACGATATAAATCATGCTGTTGTTGACTTCCCTTCCAGAGCCATTTCAGGAAGGGCAAAGCGGCGATGATAATCCTCGATCCGCTGGCGATAATCGCCGCCCTCTCCTTCCTTCATTTTACTCAAATATTCATGGGTGTCAAAGCGGTCTTTGGCAACTTCTTCTAGAGTAACCGAGATGTTGCTACAATGGTCAAATACCCGTTCGTAATTGGTCAACAGATCGGACAGCACAAATCCCAGCTCAATGGTACACTCGCCCGACTGGAGGCGCTGAATGTGACGGTTTTTCAGTTCACGTACCAGATCGTCAATGACCTGCTCCAAAGGCTGTACCTGATCGGCCAAACTCAAATCGCTCTTTTCAAAGCCGGTGATGGTGGTATCCAACACCTCTTGGACAGCCGATTCCAACACCGCTAAATCCTTTTGGGCGCTTTCTGAAAACTGAAGTCCTTTTTCATGGATTTCCTTGGCGGTGTCCAGCAGGTTGACGGCGTGATCCCCAATGCGTTCATAGTCGCCGATGGTGTGAAGCAGTAGGGAAATGGCGTGGCTGTCCTCCATGGTAAGGCTACGGCTGGACAGACGCACCAGATAGGTTCCCAAGCGGTCTTCGTATTCGTCGATGCGATTTTCCCCCTCGGTGATCTTCTCCGCCAGATCCTTGTCCCACTTGTGAATCAACGACATTCCCTGCAACAAAGTGGCGCGGGCCAAACCGGCCATTTCCACTGTGACAGCACGAGCGCGTTCCACAGCCAAAGCGGGGGTGGCCAACAGACGGTCGTCCAACACCTGGATGGTTTCCGGCTTTTTGTCGTCTGGAATGGTGAGAATAGCCAGACGTTCCAGAGCCCGGTTAAAGGGCAGGAGCAGGGAAGTGGCCAGGATATTGAAGATGGAGTGAACAATGGCAATCCCTATTGGATTGACCGTGTCGTTTACAAAGGAGAAGTGGAAAACCGCATTTAACGAATAGAACAAGGAGAGGAATACAACCACGCCGATGATGTTGAAGTAAAGATGCACCATAGCGGCGCGTTTGGCGTTTTTGTTTGCTCCAATGGAGGAAATCAAAGCGGTGACACAAGTGCCGATGTTCTGGCCCATGATAATGGGAATGGCGCTTCCAAAAGTGATGATGCCTGTAGAGGACAACGCCTGCAAGATGCCGACGCTGGCGCTGCTGCTTTGAATGATGCCCGTAAGCAAAGCGCCTGCCAATACGCCCAAAATAGGATTGCTGAAGGCGGTAAACAGAGCGGTGAACTGTGGATCGTCAGCCAGCGGGGATACCGCTCCAGACATGACCTCCATACCGGTCATCAAGATGGCAAACCCCAAGAGAATAGCTCCAATCCCCTTTTTCTTTTCATTCTTGACAAACATGTAGAGAATCAAGCCGATAAAAGCCAGAACTGGAGCAAATGTGCTGGGCTTGCACAACTGGATCCAGAAGCTCTCCCCTTCAATGCCGGACAAACTCAAGATCCACCCTGTGACGGTGGTACCCACGTTGCTGCCCATGATGATACCGATGGCCTGATGAAGCTGCATGAGTCCACTGTTGACAAATCCCACTACCATAACGGTGGTAGCACTGCTGCTTTGGATGATGGAAGTCACCACCAGGCCCAGCAAAAAGCCCTTCAGCGGA
>CALCVR010000341.1 GCA_937905915.1 uncultured Eubacteriaceae bacterium | reverse complement strand
TGAGCGATCCCAGATCCCAGATGCCATCCTGCTCATCACTCTATTAAAGGTAGGGGCCTGTGGACTAACCTTTTCCTTTTATTCCTCAAAAGCCCTCCGGTTTAACGGAATCCGCAATGTGATCTTTTCCAGTATGTACGCCTTGATGACATATGTGGTGGTATATGCCCTTAATATTATGTGGCTGGACGGCATCATCATGCTGCCCTTAGTGCTTTTAGGCGTCCATAGCCTGGTGGAAAAAGGCAAGATTCTCCCCTTGACCGTCAGTTTCCTCGTAGCTTTTATTACACAGTTTTATATCGCCTACATGATCGGTATTTTCTCTATCCTGTATTTTCTTGGGCTCATGTTTCATGAGAAAAGGCCGGCGTGGAAAACATTGGGCAATCGATTTGGAAAGTTTGTCTTGTCAGGGGCGTTGGCGGGATTTATGTCGGCTTTCTTGCTGCTGCCCACCTATCTTTCCCTTCAGTATGTCTATCTCTATATCGCCACCTCCAACCCAGGTGCGCATACCTTGACTCCCGTCGAACTCATCAGCAAAATGGCTCTGGGAAGTTACGATACGTTGACCTATGGGCTGCCCAATCTTTTCTGTGGAACTCTATGCATCCTCTTGGGGATTCTTTATTTTCTCAACCACAGCATTCCAAAGAGGGAAAAGATCATTTCTGGAGGGATGCTGGTTCTTTTACTTCTCAGTATGACATTTTGGCCTCTGAATATGTTCTGGCATGCCTTCGATGAACCTACCTGGTTTCCTTACCGATTTTCCTTTTTGTATTGTTTTGTCCTGTTGGCGCTGTCCATCCGGTGCTTTCAGCGTCTGGACGGACTCAAAGGCTGGCATATTGTGGCTGCCGCAGGAGGAGGATCTATCTGCTTTGGAAGCGTCCTGTTGTTTGGAATGGAGCACATTACTGCCGTGCAAATCGGCACAACCGCCGCGCTTTTGTGTGTTTATGCGCTGCTGATAGCCGCTATGCGGTATCGTCAAAAGGCCGCGCTTGCCATGACTCTTGTCTTAGCCGTTACGGTTGGAGTAGAACTTTATGACAACGCCACCAAGATGGTCCATGCGATGAATACGGAGTTTCAATATAAGGATCGGGCTTCCTATGTGGGGTTTGTACAGAACCGGTCTAGTGTGATTCAGGCCATCCACCAGCAGGATCCCAGCTGGTACCGCATGGAAAATCATAATATGCGCAATGCCAACGATTCCCTTTCCTTGGATTATTACGGTATGGCCCACTATGATTCTTTCACGAATCAGCATATGTCCCAATTTTTAAGCCATTTGGGTGTGACTACCACAGTACAAAACCGTTTTTTGCGGTACTATGGTTCTACCAGTGCGCTGGATTCTCTATTAGGGATCAAATATGTATTAGGCACCACCGAACGGCGCAATGGATATCGTGAAATTCAAACTTTTGGCAATGATCAAAAGGTGTTTTTAAATCAAAATGCATTGTCCATTGGATACATGGTGGACGACGACCTGAAGAATTTCACTTATAATCCAGATTCTCAAAAGGATCCTTTTTCCCTGCAAAACAAATTGTTAAACGCTATGGATGGCCAAGAGTACGATTATTACACTCCCATTTATGAGGTTACCACCCAAACGGCCGACAATATCTCCAAAGAGTCCTATAACGACCAGTGGTACAGCGTCAGCAAAAATAAAACTAGCGGCAACTCCTATATTTCCTATACCATTGTCAACCCCAAGGCACAGAACGTATGCTTTTATCTGCCGTCCATTGGACTGTCGGAGCAAAACTACGTCTATGTCAACGGAGAGCTGTACGGCCCATGGGGATACGATCTCATCGGCGCTATGGACTTGGGATGGTGGGAGGCTGGCCAAGAGATTACCGTTAGCTTTGAGCTGAGGGACGACAGCTGTTATTTGGGAGAACCACAGTTTTATGGATTTAATGGTCACGCCGCCGACCTGCTCTTTGACCGGCTGAAGAAACATCAAATGACCGATGTTGAGATGGGTACCTCTTCGGTCAAAGGGACTGTGGATGCAGGGGAGGGAGGACTTTTGTTTACCTCCATCCCATCTGATCCCGGATGGTCGGTGAAGGTGGATGGCGAAACTGTGCAGCCAATTAACATTGCTGATGCTTTTTGGGCGGTGGAATTGCCGGAGGGTCAGCATGAAGTATCTTTTTCCTTTGTACCACAGGGATTCCGCATCGGAGTCATTTTGTCTATTATGGCTTTGATATTGACAGTGATATTTGTCTATCGCATCGATTATAAAGGGAGAAGAAAGAAAAAGAGGATCCCTCCGGGAAAAACCGGAAATATCCAATCTTAAAAGACAAGAACTAAAAAGGGGAGGCAGTGTATCTGCCTCTCCTTTTTATAGTAGAGATGGAAAATTCTTATTTGGTTTTTGCGTTGATGAAGGTTGGTTCCAGCTTAGAATAGGTAATGCGCTGGCTGGAATAGAGGCTATAGGATCCACTCATCAGATAGCTGATAGCACAAGCAAAGGCAAAGGCCAACACATTACCACTGCCGAACAACTCGATACTTAAGATGATGCTGGCAATCGGACAGTTGACCACACCGCAAAATACCGATACCAGCCCCAACGCAGCGGCAAAGCTGGGGTCAAGCCCTAGAAATTGGCCAGCTACACATCCGAAGGTGCTGCCAATAAAGAAGGCAGGCACAATCTCTCCGCCCTTGAAACCTGCGCCTAATGTGAGTGCCGTCAGCAGGATTTTAAGGAGAAAAGCCTCGGGCCTGGCATGCCCTCCTAAAGCAAGCCCCACAACATCCATTCCAGCGCCATTGTAGTCTCGTGTGCCTACCAACAAAGTGACTACAATTACCAAACCTCCCCCAACAGCCGCTCTTAGATAGGCGTTGGAAAGAAAACGACGGTATAGGTAGGAGGCCAAATGCATGGCTTTACAAAAAAGAATGCTGACAAGTGCACAAGCAAGCGCCAATAAAGCGATGCGCCAGGTTAAATCAAATCCTTGGGACTGCAATAGGCTGATATGATAGGCCACTGGCTGTACCCCAAAGAACAAGGAGATTTTATAGGACACCAGTGCGCTGCAAATACAGGGGAGAAAGGCGGAATAGTGAAAGATACCGACGCTGATGACTTCCATACTAAAAAGGGTGGCGGTGACAGGAGTACCGAATAAGGCGCTGAACAGCCCGCTCATGCCGCACATGATAAGAATATGTTCCTGCTTTTCGCTCAGGTGAAACCAGCGTCCCAAGCTACTTCCCAAACTGCCGCCGATTTGAAGGGCGGCTCCTTCTCGTCCGGAGGAGCCCCCACACAGATGGGTAAGAACCGTACCCATAAAAATCAGCCCCGCTAAACGCAGGGGAGGGCGCTTGTTTTCACGGATGCTTTCCAAAATCAAATTGGTGCCTCTATCTTCGTCCAATCCGGCGATATGATAGAGCCAGGCAATGATGACGCCTGCTACAGGGAGCAGGTAGAGAAGCCAAGGAAGCTGGAGACGAATATCGGTTGCACTATCCACAGCATAATGGAATAAAGTCCCTACCAGGCCGCATACGATGCCCGCTCCTCCTGCAAATACTGCTGATTTTAACAGTGTGGCTACATAAGGCTTACAAGCGTTAAAACGTTCGTGAATCAAGGAACGGACTTTTTGTGGTGTCCAAAGCTCTCCCATGTCAAAATCCCCTTTTTCTCATATAAACTATCCTTTATTGTATCACATCCAGTTGATTAGTGAGCAAAAACCATTTGCAAAATTTTCTCCTCGATACTCCTATGATTTCATAGGAAATGAAAAAACCATCCGCTGACGAGATGATGCTGTCAGCAGATGGTTTTTAAATCAAAATCCAATCAATATCCCATTCGTTTTTGCTGGCGGATATCCCGGCCCATAAACACCAGACGGTCGTATCCGCCAATGATGCGGGAGGTAATGCGTTGGGTGTATTTATCGTTCAGCTCCTGCATGGTTAAATTGGTGTTGACGATGGTGGGCCTGGCCGACAGCAGACGGGAATTGATAAGATTATAAATAGAAGCCGTGACGAATTGGGTGGTAAACTCTGTCCCCAAATCGTCCAGAATCAGAAGATCGCATTCCAAAAGGCTTCGGGCGCTGTCATCGTTTGAGCCCCGTACCGATCCGTATACCACCCCAAAGCCGCGATCGATGGCCGACCTGGCGATGGATAGGGACAGATGGGTTTTGCCGAGGCCGGTGGGGCCCTGCATTAAGATGCTGGAAGAGTGAGGGGAAAAGTCTTTTGCATAATGCTGGCAGTAGTCCAGGATGGTTTCCATCTGCTGGCGGGGAGAGACGCCGCCGTGCTCCAAGGGAGAGAGATCGTAGTATTCCAGAGAAAAATTTTCAAAACTACAGGAATCAATAGGAGTCAAGGAATTGATCCGGCGATAGGCTTCCTTACGCATCAAATCCTTCAGGCACTGGCATTGGCCGTCGTCGGTAAACCCTTCGTCCTCGCAAATGGGACAAACCGGATGAAGCTCTAAATAATCAGTGGGATAACCGTACTGAAGGAGAAGCGTATGATACCGCTTTTGAAGCTCTTTGTTTTGAGAGGTAAGACGATCCATTTCCTGCTGGATATCTCCCGTAGACCCCAGCACCGAACGGGCCGCTTCTAGGCTGGTCTGAGCCAAGCGGCGCTCGATCTCCATCACCTCAGGGATCTTTTGAGTAATTTCCTGCCGCCGCTTGGACTGCTGCTGACGGACAAGCCCCCGCCGCCGGGACAATTCATCCAAAGCTGCCCCATAAATCTCACGGCCGTAACCCATGCGTCATTCCTCCTTTTTTACCCCGGGCATTACCTGGGTCATGCGTTCGTAAGCATCTAAATCAAAAGAAGCTGGGCCGCTCAGAGCATTTTTTGCTTGGTTTGATTTTCCCTTGTTCAAAACAGCCACAGCATCTTTTGGAGTTTTTACATTGGCTTTGTGCCACCGCTCCAGCACTTTATTGATATAAGAGAAATCCAGTTTCCCGATGTAATTGACGCACTGTTCGTAGGCCATACGGATAATATCCATGGAAAAAGACCAGTCCTGCATCCAACGCTGGATATAAGCGGTCTCCCGGGCGCTGGGAGACCGGGAAGGGATACCGAAGGCCGTGCATATTTTATTCCAATTGCATTGAGCAGTATGGATTTGGGCCAATTTGCGCTCGGCCTTTTCCAAAGTATCGATTTCTTCGTCGGCCCAGTTGATGGCCATCTTTTCAATGTACCGCATACTGCATTTTTCCCTGGACTGGGCAAATTCGATGATCATTAAAATCACGCCGGTGGGAAGGCCGTTGTAGTCGTGAAGCCACACAAGGGTGCTGATCTCGGCGGGGGAGAGGGGGCGGCCGAATCGAATCTGCGTCTCTTGAAGCAGAAATGCGATGTCCTCACATTCGGTAGCGCGCCGTAATACCTCGCGGCTGTCCGGCTTGGGGGAGGGAGCAGGAACATGATTCCCCTTTGCCTGAGAAGCGGCAGCTGAAACCGATGGTTCCGTTTTGTCTTTTGAAGAAGCAGAAACCAGCTGTGAGACAGATTGTACCGATTGTTCCGCAGAAGGAGCGCACGCGCCCTCATTGGACGGAGAAGCAGCTGGCGCATATCCGTCGTCAACCGGGCAGAGCAACCCAGCCTCTACCCAATATTGAAGGGCATCCATGGTGTCCAACCGCGAGAGGCCGATGGCGCTTGCAACATCATCCGCATCGGTCTGTTCACCGGCGTGGCGCAGGAGCCACAATAAGGCTTTGAGTTGGGCTGAACCGGCTAGTTTTAAATGTTTGTCTACAACGGCGCTTGGAACAGCAAAAACTGCGTTCCAGGCGCCGAGATTGATACCATATTGCATCGGGAACCCCCAATTGGTTATGTGTTAAATGGAATTTTTGATTTGAGTACGGCCGGGATAGCGTTTGTGTAGCTTTTCCTGGTAGGTTTTGGGACGGCTGTGGATGTATACGCTGAGCACAAGGCCGATTCCAAGGAATAAGGTGCTGGTAGAAGAACCGCCGGCGCTGAAGAAAGGAAGAGTGACGCCGATAACCGGTAAAAGGCAAATGTTCATGCCGATATTGATAAAGGTTTGGGCCATTAAAGTGGCGAACATACCGATGCATAAGTAGGAGCCTACCGGGTCCTTTGCCATAGAGGAGATCCGCATGATGCGAACCAGAATGGCCACCAAGATTAAGATGAGCACCAATGTCCCCAAGAAACCAAAAGTCTCGCCGGCAACGGAAAAGATAAAATCATTTTCCCGTTCCGGCAATTTAATGGTGCCGCTTTCAGCGATGCCTTTGCCGGTAAGCTGCCCGGAACCGATCATCATCCGGGCATTGTTTTGCTGCAATCCTGCGTTTAAAGGATCGCTTTCCGGATGCAAAAAGATGGTAAACCGTTCCTTTTGAAAGTCCTTTAAAACATAGGTCCACAGCAGAGGGATCGCTACGACCACAAGGGATAATCCCACTACGAAATAGCGCAGTTTTACCCCGGCTGCAAACATCATAGCCAGGAAAATAAATACGAATACAAGAGCCGTACCATCATCGCCTTGGAGGGCCACCAGTCCCACGGGGATCATACCGTGGACTACCAATAGTACCAAATTAAGAGGATCGTTTAATTGATCGCCCGAATGGGATAAATGGAGAGAAAAGGTGATGATAAAAGCTATTTTTAATAATTCCGAGGGTTGGAATCCGATGCCGATTCCAGGGATAATGAGCCAGGCTTTGTCGTCGGCGGCGCCGGTATCCTGGCCAAAGAAATAGGTCATGACCATTAACCCCACCGCAATAGGGGCGAAAATCCACCAACAAGAAGTAATAGCCTCATAATCGATGTTGGAAATAATAATGGCGGCGATGATGCCCAATAGGACGGCTCCCACTTGAACGATCATTTTACGATTGATGCCAAAACCGGCTATTTCAAATAACGCAGATGTGCTGCTGGATTGCATAAAGGACGATTGAGATGCCACCAGCAACAACAAAAGACCGTAGCCGCAGGCAAATAAGCACAAAGTAAGCAGCAATTTATCGGTCTCTCGAAAATAGTTGCCAATGGCATCGAAGACTTTTTTCAATGAACTTCACCTCGATTTTTTACATAAGGATGATATGTCTTTTTATTATACCGTTCCATACCTACAAGTTCAAGCCAAATACTTTTAATTCGGTGGTTTTTATGTTATACTGAAACAGTATTTTGCAAAAAACATAGAAAAAACAAGAAAGGCGGCAGAACTCATATGGTTTTTGTGTCCCATTCGTCGGCGCAGACAGAGAAGATTGGTCGGCAATTGGCCACCCAATTAGGCCCCGGTTCAGTAGTTGCATTGTACGGTGGCTTGGGTATGGGAAAAACCGCTTTTGTAAGGGGACTGGCATCCGGCTTAGGGGTGGATGCCAAAGAAGTGTCCAGTCCAACTTTCGCTTTAGTGCATGAGCACGAAGGCCGCTTCCCTCTTTTTCATTTTGATATGTATCGTGTGTCCGGATGGGATGATTTAGAATCCACCGGATTTTTTGATTATTTGCAGCGCGGCGGCATTATGGCCCTAGAGTGGAGTGAAAACGTAGAAGAGGCCCTTCCGGAGAACGCCGTTCATGTGACCATCGCCCCAGGCGAGGGGCCGGAAGACCGTATCATCACCATTATACCGGATCAATCCGAAAAAGGGGGAGAGGAAAATGAAAATTTTAGCCATTGATTCCACAGCTGTTTCCGCCTCCTGCGCGTTGATGGAGGCGGAAAAACTGACGGCGGAATTTTATATGAACTGCGGGCTGACCCACAGCGAAACCCTGATGCCCATGATAAGCGATGTGTTGCGGTACACCGGTACCAAAGCGCAGGACTTGGACTATTTATCGGTGGCGGTGGGACCGGGTTCTTTTACCGGCGTGCGCATTGGTGTGGCCGCCGTTAAAGGGATGGCGCTGGCGCTGGACTTACCTTGTGTGGGAGTCTCTACCTTAGAGGCCATGGCGTGGAATCTGGTGGGGCGCCCCCAAACGCAGGTGTGCGCGGTGATGGATGCCCGCTGTAAGCAAGTGTACCAGGCTTTTTTTGAAGTGGATGAAACCTCTGTGATGAGACAGTGTGAGGATCGGGCCATTTCCATAGAGCAGCTGGGGCGAGAGATCCAAAAGACTGGTCGACCGGTTCTACTGGTGGGCGACGGCGCGCAGCTTTGCACGGAAGAGTTAAAGCATACCGGACTTGTCCGG
>CALCVR010000340.1 GCA_937905915.1 uncultured Eubacteriaceae bacterium | reverse complement strand
AGCTGGAAAACGGCGTAGGCACCATTACTTTGCTGAAGGATCAATTTATGGATGCGCTCCACTATGAGGACTTTCATTTGGATCATCCCCGGGAAGTGACCATTGCCACCGGCGTCTCGGTGGCGCCTACCATCCAGTCCCTCATTGACGAGGCGGTGAAAAAGTGGCATAATTTAACTGTCCATGTGGCGCCTATCGTCAACTACTTTTTCGGGACTTCCATCAATGTATCCGGTCTTGTCACTGGAACCGATTTAAAAAGTCAACTAAAAGATAAGCCGCTCGGCAGTGAAGTCATCATCCCCTCCTCCATGCTGCGGTTTGAAGGGGATTTGTTTTTGGACGATGTATCGGTTGTGGAACTATCGGAATATCTGGGGGTTCCTATCGTTCCGGTTTCAGTGGACGATGGCCAAAATTTATTGGATGCTGTTTTAGGCATTGGATCAAACTAAGAATCATGTGCAGCATTTCCTTTAAAAACGCTGCTTAATTTGAAAATCGGGAGGTGATGGGTTTGAGCAAACCCGTCGTAGCCATTGTGGGACGTCCTAATGTGGGCAAATCCACCTTATTTAATAAGCTGACCGGATCCCGCCTCTCCATTGTGGAGGATACCCCCGGCGTCACCAGGGACCGCATTTACGCCGACTGCGAATGGTGCGGACGCCGGTTTATGCTGGTGGATACCGGCGGCATTGAGCCACGTACCGACGACATCCTGCTTTCCCAAATGCGGCAGCAGGCCCAGCTGGCCATTGAGCAGGCCGATGTGATTATCCTTGTGACCGACCTGCGTTCCGGCGTAGTGGCCAACGATCTGGACGTTGCCGTCATGCTGCAAAAAAGCGGTAAACCTTTGGTTTTGTGCGTCAATAAAAGCGATTCCCTAGGGGATCCCCCTGCGGAATTTTATGAATTTTATAATTTGGGGTTGGGAGATCCGATTCAGGTATCGGCCGTCCACGGCCACGGCACCGGCGACCTTTTGGATGCTGTGCTCTTGCATCTCCCTCCCGAAACCGAAGAGGTTCAGGAAGACGATGTCATCCGGGTGGCCATCATCGGCAAACCCAATGTAGGCAAATCCTCCTTGGTCAACCGCATCGCAGGAGAACAGCGGGTCATCGTCTCCAACATCGCCGGCACCACCCGGGATGCTGTGGATACTGAGATCCAAAATGAACACGGCAAATTCGTTCTTATCGACACCGCCGGTATCCGCCGCAAAAGCCGTGTGGACGATCCTATTGAGAAATACAGCGTCCTGCGGGCCAAGCTGGCTATCGAGCGAGCGCAGGTGTGTGTCATCATGATTGACGCCTGCGAGGGCTTCACCGAGCAGGATTCTAAAGTAGCAGGCCTTGCCCACGAAGCAGGAAAAGCCTCCATTATTGTGGTCAACAAATGGGACGCTGTGGAAAAAGACGGCAAGACTATGGATTCCTACCGCAAAAAGCTGATGGAGGATTTCTCCTTTATGTCCTATGCCCCCATCCTGTTTATCTCAGCCAAAACCGGCCAGCGTGTGGATCGGCTGTTTGAACTGATCAAATTTGTGGATAGTCAAAATGCCCTGCGCATCTCCACCGGCATGCTCAACGACGTCCTGGCCGACGCCACCGCACGCGTCCAGCCCCCTACCGACAAGGGAAAACGACTCAAGATTTATTATATGACCCAGCCATCCACCCGCCCGCCTACGTTTGTTTGCTTTGTCAACCGGGCGGATCTCTTTCACTTCTCCTACCAACGGTATTTGGAGAACCGCATTCGAGATGTATTCGGCCTAGAGGGTACTCCTATGCGGTTTATCATCCGGGAGCGAGGGGACAAAAAGTAGTCTCTCTCTTTGAAAATAGGTGAAACATCGCTGCGGTATTCTTTTTGCCATTCTCTATTACAAATCATTAGGAGGGCTTTGTTATGGAGGGAATCCTCTCGTTTCTCACGGAAAACGGATTGGCTATTTTGTTGACGGCTGCGGTAGCTTATCTCTTGGGCAGTCTCAGCTTTGCCTTTATCATAGTGCGGCTTAAGACCGGTAAGGACATCCGCACCATGGGTTCGGGCAATGCCGGCAAACTCCCTGCCCTACTGACCTTGGTAGGCGATGCCGGGAAAGCGGTACTGGCTGTATTTGCAGGACGCTGGATCTTTACCGCTTTGGGAAGCGCTTCGTCCTCGGATGTATCCCTCCTTATTTTTGGCGGATACATCGCCGGCGTCTTTTGTCTTTTGGGGCATCTCTTCCCCCTTTATTTCGGGTTCAAAGGCGGAAAAGGGGTTGCCACCACTGCCGGAATGCTGCTGGTCATCGACTGGCGCGTTTTGGTCTTTGGCCTAAGCATCTTTATCATCGTAGTTTTGATCACCCGTATTGTCTCGCTTTCCTCCATCATTGCGGGATGTGCCATCCCGGTGGCCTCCTTTGTATTCTCCTATTTCTTCGACTACCGGGCGGGACTTTATCCACTGGACACCGTCATTGTATCGACGGTGATGTCGGTGCTTATCGCCGCCATCATGGTATATATGCATAAGGAGAACATGAAACGCCTTCGCAATCATACCGAAAAACGCATTTCGTTGGGCGGCAGAAAGGAGAATGCCTAATGGCTCGCATTGCCGTATTGGGTTCCGGAAGCTGGGGTACTGCCATCGCCGTCATGGCCGACCGGCATGGGCATCAAGTTCGTCTGTGGTCGGTTTTCCCTGAGGAGGTGGATTGCCTCCGCCGCGACCGGGAACACAAAAAGTTGTTGCCCGGTGTCATGATCCCCGACTCTGTCTATATTACCAATGATATCTCCACGGCTGCCGACGCTGATCTGGTAATTTTAGCGGTTCCTTCCTTCGCAGTTCGCAGCACAGCGTCTATGCTGCGGGAGGTCTTATCGGAAGGCGCTGTGGTGGCAAATCTCGCCAAAGGGTTTGAGCAGGATGGAACCAAACGATTAACTGAAGTCATTGCGGAAGAACTTCCCCAAGTTCGGGTGGTGGTCATTTCCGGTCCCTCCCATGCGGAGGAGGTGTCCCGCGGTATCCCTACCACTGTGGTATCCGCTTCCCTGGATCAAGAAGCAGCTACACGGGTGCAGGACCTTCTAATGAACCCCCATTTCCGTGTATACGTCAATCCAGATATCGTAGGTGTTGAGCTGGGCGGGGCGCTCAAGAACATTGTAGCTTTGGCTGCCGGCATCTGCGACGGTATGGGTCTAGGTGACAATACCAAGGCCGCTCTTATGACCCGTGGCCTTACGGAAATTGCCCGGTTAGGGGTCAAAATGGGCGCTCAGCAGGAGACCTTTGCCGGGCTCAGCGGCATCGGGGATTTGATCGTCACCTGCACCAGCATGCACAGCCGTAACCGCCGGGCCGGCATCCTCATGGGGCAAGGCGTCCCCACTAAGGAAGCGGTAGGACGGTTGAGCACGGTGGAAGGATATCACGCCACCTATTCTGCCAGGCTTTTGTCGGAAAAGTATCATGTGGTAATGCCCATCACAGAGGAATGTTATCAGGTTCTTTTTAATAACAAAGATCCCAAAAAAGCTTTGGCCGACTTGATGGTTCGTCCGAAATGCTCCGAAACCGAGCACACATGGCTGGATCAATAAAATCCCATATTAAAACTAAAAAACCGATGGAATCCCCTCTTTTTCAGAGAAGATTTCCATCGGTTTTTCTTATAGAAAGAATCCTGAAAGAAAAAGAGACCGCTTTCAAAGCAGCCTCTTTTAAACGATCATTGGACTTTGCATTACACCGCACGGGTAACTTTACCCGAACGCAAGCAACGGGTGCAGGCGTAAATTCTCTTGGGGGACCCATTTACGATTGCTTTCACGCGCTTTACATTGGGTTTCCAAGTTCTGTTCGAGCGCCTATGGGAGTGAGAAACCTTAATGCCGAAGGTTACCTCTTTGCCACAGATGTCACACTTTGCCATGATCTGCACCTCCTTTGGAAACTACCTTAAAGTTCAACATTGCTATGATATCAGATTTACGCCATAAAAGCAAGTGTTTTTCAGTAATCTGCGCCACATTTTGCCGATTTTTCTTTGAGAGCCTTGGATTTGTCCGAGAAAATTTAGAACTTTTCACGGACATTGCATCCTTTTTCCGCATAGGATGGAGGGAAATCTTGTGACTTGTGGTGATCCGATATGTTTGGTATGGTCCTGCTTGCTGTGTGTCTCAGCCTAGACGCCTTTGCCGTCTCCATGGCTTACGGGCTGCGGGCCACGAGAATCCCTCTCTCTTCCCGCCTTGTGATATGCGCTTGTTCTATGGCCTACTTTGGCCTAGCCTTCGCCTTTGGGAACTGGATTCAAGACATCCTTCCCCCTGAGGTTTCCTCCATCATTGGTACCGTCCTAATGGCTGGCATA
>CALCVR010000339.1 GCA_937905915.1 uncultured Eubacteriaceae bacterium | reverse complement strand
CCGTAAGCGTAAATTCCGCTAAGGGGCGCTTTGAAAAGTCGCTAAAAGAGGGCATGGATTTCATGCCCTCTTTTTTGTGTACTTATTTTAAAATATAGTCTAGACTAACATATTTGAAGGATGGCGAAGGGAGGAAAAGAAAATGTCCATTCGGATGCCGGACTTAATGAAAAAACGCATCGTCCAAATTACATTAGAAGACCTTCGCGCCTTGGAAGTGGAAGGGCTCCTCCTAGATGTGGACAATACCCTTGCCTCCCACGGAAAACCGGATCCATTGGACGGGGTAGAGGATTGGATCGCCTGTATGCGTGACGCTGGTGTTCCCATGGCTATTATTTCCAATAACGATTCTGAACGGGTTACGCCTTTTGCGAAACGGATTGGACTTCCCTTTGTTGCCAAAGCTATGAAACCATTGCCCTCCGGCGTGAGAAGAGGAACCCAGCTGTTGAAGCTTTCGCCTGACGCCATTGCGGTGGTAGGGGATCAGGTGTATACTGACATTATAGGAGCCCACTTGGCGGGAGCCAAGGCTGTTTTGGTAGAGCCTGTGGATGAATACGAGACCTGGAGCTTCCGTTTACGCAGGAGGCTGGAACGAGGCGTGATCCGCCGTTATCGGAGAATACACGAAGGTGACGCATAAAAGCTGTTTTACAAGAAAGGCTTATTTTAGGAGGTGGTGCATGATGGTGGCACGATTTGGGCCGGCAGGCAACTCGGAGGAGTTTTACGAAGCCGGATATAAACGCACATTGGACGCACCGGTCTTTTTGCAGAAAAAGGGCCTGAATGCTTATGAATATCAATGCGGACGAGGCGTCAATGTGAAGGAGGAAACCGCAACCAATCTGGGCCAAAAGGCCCAGGAGTATGGAATTGGACTTTCGATTCACGCACCTTATTACATTTCTTTGGCGTCGCCGGACGAAGCAAAACGGGATAACTCTGTCAATTATATTTTGCAGTCGGCCAGGGCGGCCAAGTGGATGGGCGCCACACGTATTGTAGTGCATCCCGGAGGGCTTGGAAAGTTCACCCGGGAACAGGCTACGGAGTTGGCCTGTGGGACTCTTAAAAAAGCCATCCGTGCCTTGGATAAAGAGGGACTGGGAGATATCATTGTTTGTCCGGAGACCATGGGAAAAATCAATCAGCTGGGCAACCTGGAGGAGGTTTTGACCTTCTGCCAGCTGGACGAACGGATGCTGCCCTGTGTGGACTTTGGCCATCTCAACGCAAGGACCTTGGGGAGCCTCAAGGCAAAGGAGGATTTCCTGGCTGTCTTTGATCAGATTGAGAATGC
The DNA here is from genome assembly GCA_937905915.1 of uncultured Eubacteriaceae bacterium. Classification (GTDB taxonomy): domain Bacteria; phylum Bacillota; class Clostridia; order Oscillospirales; family Acutalibacteraceae; genus Solibaculum. The sequence goes on along the minus strand of CALCVR010000339.1, from coordinate 5,399 downwards.
TTTGGGAGCCGACCGGATGCGCCGTATCCACGTGCATTTTTCCAAGATTGAGTATTCCAAAGGAGGAGAGGTACGCCACCTGACCTTTGAGGATATGCAGTACGGCCCCAACTATGAACTGCTGTTGGATGCCGTCTTGCAAAAGGGAGCCGCCCCCACCTTTATCTGCGAATCCGCCGGGACCCAGGCTGGGGATGCTTTGGCCATGCGCAAGTACTATGCAAAACAAGGCGGGGATCCAGAATTTGCCGCGTCGCAGGAGATGACAAAAGAATGAAAAAGCTATTGATTCTCAACGGCCCTAATCTCAATCTCATGGGGGAAAGGGAACCGGGTGTTTACGGCCATGAAAGCCTTGACGATATCAATGCCCAGATTGAGCAAAAGGGCCGAGAACTGGGCTTTGAATGCTGCTTTTTCCAGTCCAACTGGGAAGGGGCAATTATCGACCAGATCCACGAGGCCCGTAAGGAATATGCCGGTATCATCTTAAATGCCGGCGCCTTGACCCATTACAGCTACGCTGTGCGGGACGCCATTGCCGCCGTCCACATTCCCGTGGTGGAAGTGCATTGCTCCAACGTCCACGCCCGGGAGGAATTCCGCCATACGTCGGTGATCTCGCCGGTGTGCGCCGGATCCATTGTTGGGTTTGGAAAAAACAGCTATCTGCTGGCCCTGGATGCTCTAAAAATGATGCTGTAACGGTTTGTGATGCAAGAAGGAGATGGCTTTTGTGAAACATCGTGTAGAGGCTTTGCTGGATCGTTTGCCGCCTGAAGTGGACGGCGCGTTGATCCTTTCGCCTGTCAACCGCTTTTATTTCACTGGATTTTCCTCCAGCGCCGGTATGGTTCTCATCACCCGCAGGGGATCTTGCTTCTATACCGACTTCCGTTACATCGAAGCGGCCCAAAAGACCGTCACCAGCATGGACTGTGCCCAGTACCACAAGGCAAGCGACGTTCTAGTGGGTGCCATGGCAAAGTATCAGATAAAAAACGTCGCCTATGAGGGAAACTTCATGAGTGTCTCCCAGATGGACCGTTACCAAAAGGTCATGGGCGATGTCCAGCTTGGCTATCGTCTGGACCAGGAGATAGGGGAACTGCGCTGCATCAAGTCTGAGGAAGAGGTGAAGCGTATCGAAGCCGCCCAAAGGCTCGCTGAATACGCTTTGGAGAAGGTGCTGGATCGCATCCGCCCCGGCGTGACCGAGCGGGAAATCGCCTTGGAACTGGAGTTCCTTATGAGAAAAGAGGGGGCACAAGCCGTATCTTTTGACACCATCGCTATTACAGGGCCCAATACGTCGTTACCCCATGGAGTCCCAGGGGATCGAGTGGTGCAAAAAGGGGACTTTTTCCTCATGGACTTCGGTGCCACGTTGGACGGCTATCACTCCGATATGACCCGTACCGTAGGGGTAGGGCAGGTGTCGGGAGAACAACGGGATGTGTACCAGTTAGTGCTCAAAGCGCAGCTTGAGACGTTACAGGCTATTAAGGCTGGCAAAACCGGGACACAATGCGACGCTGTCGCTCGCGATATTATCGAAAGCGCGGGTTATAAGGGATGCTTTGACCACGGGACTGGTCATGGAGTGGGTTTGGAGATTCACGAAGAACCCCGTCTTTCCCCCGGAGCCGGACAAGAACTTCTCCCCGGCATGATCGTAACGGTGGAACCGGGTATTTACTTAGCGGGAAAATTCGGCGTACGCATTGAAGATATGGTGGTTGTGACAGGAGAAGGATGCAAAAATTTGACAAATTCACCGAAGGAATTGATCGAACTGTAAGCTTTGGCCGTCTTAACGAAAATTTTGTTTAAACCCGCTTGAAAAAAGGCGGCAAATGCGATAAACTAGAAAGTAATATGGTTAATAATGATTTGGGGGTAAACAACCTATGGTAACAGCAGGAGATTTTAGAAACGGCGTCACCTTTGAGATGGATGGCAACGTCTATCAGATCATTGAATTCCAGCATGTAAAGCCTGGTAAAGGCGCCGCTTTTGTCCGCTGCAAGATCCGCAACGTCATCGCTGGTTCGGTGGTGGAGCGTACCTTCAGCCCGACAGATAAATTCCCGACCGCATTTGTGGAGCGTAAACCCATGCAATATCTGTATAACGACGGCTCCCTTTATTATTTTATGGACAATGAAACCTATGAGCAGATCCCGATCAATGAGTCGGAGCTGGATGATAACTTCAAATTCGTGAAGGAAAATATGGAGTGCACCGTCCTTTCTTACAAAGGCAATGTGTTTGGCGTACAGCCCCCCAATTTTGTGGAGTTGCAGGTTACCGAGACCGAGCCGGGCTTTAAGGGCGATACCGCTACCAATGTCACCAAACCCGCTACTCTGGAGACCGGTGCTGAAATCCGCGTACCTCTGTTTATCGACGAGGGTGAAATGATCCGTATCGATACCCGCACCGGCGAGTATATGGAGAGAGCATAAGGATTATACTAGAATTTGTATCCCATATCGCAGGCAAAAAGACCTGTGAATTCAGGATAAAAAAGGAGGGGCAGTATGACTGTCACAGAGAAGGTAGCCTATTTGAAAGGCTTGATCGATGCATCTGAACTGAAAGAAGATACCAAAGAGGCTCGTTTGTTCAAGGCCATCTCCGATGTCCTGGACGATATCGCTTTGACGGTAACTGATCTGGAGGATGCTTATTCGGAGCTTTCCGAGCAGATTGACGCTGTGGATGAAGATCTGGATTCCTTGGAACAGGATTTCTACGGCGACGACGATGACGACGAAGAGGATGAAGATGAGGACTTCGTCGAGGTCACTTGTCCCGCCTGCGGCGATACCATTTGCCTAGATGAGGAAACCATCATGGCCGGTTCGCTGGAATGCCCGAACTGCGGCGAGATGCTGGAGTTTGACATTCACTACGACGATGAGTGTGATTGCGGCCATTGCTGTGATGACGAAGAAGATTCGAAGGGCCAAGAGGACTAATTGCTCTCGCTTTGAAGTAAGACACACAAAAACCGCCTGCTTTTACCACAAAAAGCAGGCGGTTTTTGTGTACGTTTAGATACGAAAAAATAATACAAAAAAATATAAAACAAGTTGAAAAAACTAATGCGAGTATGCTATAATAAGTCCAGGATGAGCAGGGGGAGGAAACTACTGTGAAAAAGTATACGCCCAAAAGGGTAATAGCTGTAGTGGTATCGGTATTGTTCATCGGAATTAGCGTTTCTTTATTTGTACAATCGGATCTGGGGACCGACCCTTTTAGTAGTATGAATTTAGGAATTAGCAGCGCTCTTGGCATTCCTTATGGTATTACACAGCTGAGTATGAACATTTTGCTGTTTATTCCAGTGCTGCTTTTCGCCCGCCAGAAGATCGGTATTGGAACTATTGGCAATATGGTATTTGTAGCATTTATTGCCGACTTTATGAAAATGGCGTATGGCTGGATCGGGTTTTCACCTGAAGGATGGCCTATGCGTATTTTTCTGATGGTATTAGGTGTGATCGTATTATCCCTAGGTGCCTCCCTTTACTTTGTAGCTGATTTAGGAGTAGCGCCTTACGATGCGATAGGTCCTATGATCTCGGATGCAACTCATATTCATTTCCGTTGGGTTCGCATCGGCACTGATTTGATTTGCGTGCTTGTCAGTTTTGTAACAGGAGGTCCCATCGGCGTGGGTACTCTGGTGACAGCTCTCTGTATGGGTCCCTTGGTGTCATTCTTCGACCGGACGGTTTCAGAAAAACTAGTGTTGGGCAAGGTAAGCAGGCCGACAAACTAACCATCGAGAAACAAGATAGGTCACTTAGGAGGAAATGTTTTTGAACAGTAATTTTGTGCTTGTCTCATTTTTGACGATGTTTGTGGCTGTGATTCTGCTCGTTCTCATTGTCATAGTAAAAAACAGCCGTTTGCCAAGACTAGTTGTGAATGCAACGGTTTTAGAAAAACAGACACGAAAAGTCCGGCGTACCCACCCAAGAGGCGGCAACGCAGTAGGCGTTCATGTTACATACAGCACTTGGTATTATGTGACGTTTGAGGTAGAGGGCGGAGACCATATTGAATTGCAGGTAAAGAAACAGGAATACGATAAGAGAAACAAAGGCGATTACGGAAAGCTTACTTTTCAGGGAACGCGGTATCTTGGTTTTGAGAAAACCAAAGGGAAAATAGAAGACCAAAAAGGCAGCTCCTGACTTTCGTCAAAAAATCAGGAGCTGCCTTTTTGATTTTTGATTGGTGTAAATAAACGAGAACAAATTATAGCCGGATCTTTCCCTCCCGGAAGAGATCGGCAAACCATACGTTTTTCACTTCAAAACAACGTCCGTTTAAAGGGGAGAGACAACCGGCATCAGAGGTAAAAGCAAAACGCAGCTTGTAGGAATAAAGAGCTTGATGTTTAAACCCAGCGGCACGGTCTTTGGCGTTGATACCGTATTTGCCGTCTCCCAGGAGAGGATGGCCGATAGACGCCAAATGAGCGCGAATCTGATGAGTGCGTCCGGTTAAAAGATCCACTTCTAAAAGGCTCAAGCCATTTCGATAGGATAAAACCCGATAATGAGTGACAATAGTGCGCCCACCTGGGATGGGATGAGAATAGATGGTCACTTTGTTTTTAGCGCTGTCTTTTGAGAGAAAACCAGTTAAGGTGGTTTCCTGTTTTTCCATCCGGCCGTGGACAATGCACAAATACTGTTTGTGGATCTCCCGGCTTTTGATTTTTTCATTGAGCATCCGTAAAGCCTCGGCATTTTTGGCCGCCATGACGATGCCGCCGGTATTTCGGTCAATTCGATTGGCCAAAGCCGGAGCAAAACTATTTTCCTGCTCAGGGTCGTACTGGTGTTTCTCATAAAGGTAATGCTGGATGCGGGCAATAAGGGTATCCTGTTGCTCATCCTCACCGGAATGAACCAAAAGTCCCGCTTTTTTGTCGGCTAAAAGAATATTATTATCCTCGTAAAGGACGTCCACATGGGAAGGAACGTCCAAGAAGGAATAGTGTTCGGGAGGCTGCTCAAAGAATTCATCGTTGATGTAAAAAAATATCACATTGCCCTGCTGGAGACGGGTGGAGATTTTTCCTTTTTTGCCGTCGATTTTGATGCGGCCCAGGCGGATGTATTTATATAGTAGTGCCTGGGGGAGACGCGGCACTGCTTTCGTGACGAATTTATCCAGACGTTGTCCTGCATCATTTGGTCCGATGGGTAAGGTTTTCAAATAAGATCCCTCTTTATCTTAAAAATCAATTACAATAGGATGATGATCCATTAAGATTTAATTATACCACAAAAAGGGTGAATTTAATAGAAACCACGCAGATTTCAGGAAATTGTGTAAGATTGGAGTGGAAGAAACTAGGAGAATAAGTTGAA
>CALCVR010000338.1 GCA_937905915.1 uncultured Eubacteriaceae bacterium | reverse complement strand
TTTTGATCTCCACATGCCGCCAGAAAATCCAGTCTAGAGTCGCCCCACTTTACTTCACGCCGGATGGTATCTGCTACACCCAATTTATGCACATCCAGTCCGCGCTCCAACGCCTCGCCCCACACTTGATTAGGAGCTTGGCTATCCATGTTGATGAGAAGATTCCCCTTTTTCACGGCAATGAGGGAAAAGGGGGTTTTGCGTGCAGGATTGTCGTGGGCCTGCAAAAAGACGGCCGCGCCGGGAACCAACAGTTCCCGGCAGCGGCCGGTATTCTTTACATGGGCGATTTGGATCTTTCCTTCCACCTCCACCTGCGCGATAAACCGGTTGGGACGGGAGAGAAACTTGGCTTCGATCACATTGGAATAATTCATTCTCTCAGATGGCCTCCCGCAGGCTGTGCACCAGTTCGCCCACTGCCTTGACCTTTTCATCGGGGGTATCATGCAAGCCAATCTGATTGACAATAGCGCTTCCCACAATAAGGCCGTCGCAGTACTGCTTGACAAGGCTGGCCTGTTCCGGCGTTGAGATACCAAATCCCAAGCACTTTGGAAGATGGCAAATGCGGTTGATGGGTTCAAAATAACGCTCCAGATTGGTGGTAATCTGTTCCCGCATGCCGGTTACTCCCATCGAAGAGACGCAGTATACAAATCCCTTGGCGTTTTTGGTCACCATTTGGAGACGTTCCTCCGATGTAGGAGCCACCATACTGATGTGGTATACCCCGGTTTTTTCTGCATAGGGAGCGACTTCATCGCTTTCCTCAATGGGCAAATCGGGGATGATAACGGCGTCGATTCCCACCTCTTTGCATTGATCAAAGAATTTCTCCACTCCAAAACTGAGAATGCTGTTGTAATACATCAGATAAATAAGGGGGATCTGGGTCTCTTTGCGCAGTTCTTTCACCATATCCATAATCTCTTCCAGGCAAACGCCATGCTCCAAAGCGCGAAGGTTGGCCTTTTGGATGACGATCCCTTCGGCCATGGGATCGGTAAAAGGTACGCCCAATTCCACCATATCAACGCCGTTTCTTTCCATCTCTAAGATAAGGCGTTTTGTAGTGTTCAGATCAGGATCTCCTGCCGCTACAAAGGTAATAAATGCCTTTTTATTTTGCTCCTTTAACTTTTGAAATGTACTATCAATTCGATTCATATGGATTCTCCTCTCACGATTCTAATAAATTCCTTTATTTTTTCGGGATCCTTCCGGCCGTCGGTTTCCACGCCACTGCTGACATCTACCCCGTAAGGCTTTACAGCCCGCATAGCCTGGACTACATTTGCTGTAGTAAGCCCTCCGGCCAGCATGATCTTTTCCGACGGTATTTCTTTTAACAAAGACCAATCAAAGGTCTGGCCACATCCGCCCCGCTGCTCTGGATGATACGCGTCCAGCAGATATCGATGGGCCTTCCCGCGGCTTACTTCCAAGAGAGATTTTTCGTCCTGAACGCGGACAGCCTTCCAAACCTCCCGGCCGGTCAATCTTTTGACTTCCTCTTGCACATCGGCATCCTCATCGCCGTGGAGCTGTATTACCTTAAGTCCGCACATGGCGGCGACAAAGGCCACACGCTGGGGCGCCTCATTGACAAACCCCCCCACTGGCAGAACCCCGTCCGCTAAACCGCGGATCAGGCTCCTGGCCGTTTCCGGTGAAACCTGCCGGCGGCTGGGGGCAAATACAAATCCAGCGTAGTCCGGCGCAAAGCGGTTGACAGCATCCATATCCTCCCGACAGGTTAACCCGCATATCTTTACCGAAATCACCGCATCTCACCCCGCAGCCTTTTCACAGCTCCAGGAATATCCTCCGACCGCATAAAGGTCTCTCCTACTAAAATAGCGTCGGCGCCCATAGAATGGAGCAACGCGGCGTCCTGGGCTGTCCCGATTCCGCTTTCCGCTACGACACATCGCTCCTTGGGAATATGCGGGATGAGGTTTTCACTTGTTCGCAGGGTCACTTCAAAGGTGCGCAAATTTCGATTGTTAATGCCCACAACCGGCGCTTCCGTGTCCAAGACACGCTCTAGCTCCTCTTTGTCGTGGACTTCCACCAGACAGGCAAGGCCTAAATTTTTCGCTATGGTTTGAAAGCTCGTCAACTGCTTTTGATCCAAAATAGCAGCGATTAAAAGGATTGCATCGGCCCCGAAAAGATAGGACTCATAAATTTGATATTCCGACACGATAAAGTCTTTGCGCAGCAATGGGATGGATGAAATCCTGTGGATGGACTGCAAATAGGAATCATTTCCCTGGAAATAGTCCTCTTCGGTGAGAACCGACATGGCCTGTACGTCAGATTTTAAATAACTATTTGCAATATCAATCGGATTAAATACAGATCGGATTACCCCTTTGGAAGGAGATGCCTTTTTGACCTCCGCAATAATGGACAGTTTTTCCGGGAGTTTTAAACTTCCTGCAAAATCAAGAGGCGTCCTCGGGTGATTTTCCGCCTGTCTTTGCAGGTCTAAAAGTGAAATTTTCTCCATCCGTTTCCGCAGTCTTATTTCCTTTTTGGCTACAATCTCATCCAGAATCATCCCGATTCCTCCCTTATGCAATGCTGTTGCTCATCTCAATAACCAGTTCCAGTTTTTTCAAAGCGGCACCGGAATCGATGGCTTCCCGGGCCATCTCAATCCCCTGGGCGATCGTATCGGCTTTCCGACCGGCATAAATAGATGCGCCGGCGTTGAGCAGGACGGTATCCCGTTTGGCACCTTTGGAACCGCTTAAAATATCCCTTGTTATCTGGGCGTTTTCCACTGCTGTCCCGCCGCAGATATCCTTTACAGATGCCCGTTCAAATCCAAAATGTTCCGGCGGCAGCACGTAGTCCATGACAAGACCATCCTTAATTTCAGACACACGGTTGGGACCTACTGTGGCAAATTCATCGATCCCTTCGCAGTTCATCACAAATCCCCGTTCCACCCCCATATTCATCATGGCATGGGCCAACGGATTGGTGAGATCTTTATCAAACACTCCGATAACCTGTGTCTTGGCGTCCGAAGGATTGGAGATTGGTCCTAAAATATTAAAGATGGTGCGTATTCCAAGCTCGCTTCGTACCAAAGCCGCCTGTTTCATAGACTTGTGGAAGGTTTTTGCAAACATAAAACCCAGTCCAATGGCTTCTACGCATTGTTCTACCTGTTCGGGTTCCAGCATAACGTTAACGCCCAGCGCCTCCAGCAGATCCACGCTGCCGCTGCGGCTGGAGATGGCACGGTTGCCGTGCTTTGCTACCGGGACGCCTGCTGCTGCCACTACAAATGCCGATGTTGTAGAAATATTAAAAGTATTAATGCCATCGCCGCCGGTACCTACCAGATCAATGTATCCCGATACTGTGGGATGAATATGGGCGGCTTTATGCTTCATGGTCAAAGCGCATCCGGTGATTTCGTCGATGGTCTCCCCCTTCATACGGAGGCTTGTGAGAAATGCGCTGATTTGAGCGTATGTCGCACCATTGTCCAATACCATATCCATGGCCTGCATAGCTTCCTCTTTGGTCAGATCTTGTTTTAACACCAGTTTTTGGATTGCCGATTTGATCATGATCATTACCTCCCAAATATTCCGTTGACATCACATTCCAGTCATCGGGGAATGGGGATTTTGAAGCAAAATAAAAACAGCTTGCCCTTATCAAAAGGACAAGCTGCACTCATAGCCTGCGGTACCACCTTTATTGGTATTCAAAATACCCACTTTGCAGGTGCAATCACACCCTCACCCTTGTAACGTAGGAGAAACGTCGGGATCTACTAACCATTTGTATCAACAAAAATATGGCGTTCGCCCCGCCCTCATCAGCCCAACGGCAATTGCACAGATCCAATGCCGGGTTTCCACCATCGCCGGCTCTCTGAAATCAGATTACTGCACTGCCAATCTGAATCAACGGTTTTGAATATAGATTTAGTGTATCATACTTTCCTCTATTTTTCAAGAGCCCTATTAAAATATTTAACTTGAAAAGCTTGTCCGCTTTATTTGTCTTACAAAAAATAAAAGGAAGAGCCCTCCGACCAAAGCCGAAGGGCCCTTCTTCATGATAAGTTAAGCTTTTTGCTTCTCTTACTTTGTGATGGAAACCTGCATGGTCATGCCATTGTCTACAACCTTGCCAGTATAGGGATTGACGGTGACTACGCTAAAGATGCGGTTATTACCAGCGCTTCCAACAGACAGTGTAACATTCCAAGTCTTAGTGCCTGTCTCTTCGTCTACCGTGGCATCCTTGCTCAAGAGACTGATCACATTGCCTCTTTCATTGAGAACACGGATATCTTCCACATCTCCGGTAGTTGTAATGGTAGCAGCGAACTCTTCGTTCACTTTGGCAGAAGCAGCGTTCTCAACGCTTAGCACCATTCCATTGTATTCCGGGTTGGCAATGGTCATGGTAATATCCATACCAGAATCCTCATAAGAGGAACCCATGGTGCGGGTATACAAGCTCATGGTGCGGTTCTCACCAGCGGTACCCACACTGAACTTAATGGTCCAAGTCTTGGTACCGTCGCCGTTATTGACAGATTTAACCCAAGTTCTGCTGATATATCTGTCGTTTTCATTGCGCAGATTGACGTCGCTGATGGTATCCTTTGTCACGGCTGTCAAAGTGATCTCTTCATTGACGTCGTAGACCGCAGGATCGCGATCCAAAGAGGCAGAAATGATATCGCCGGACGGCTGAGGCTCAGCAGGATCCAACTCTTCAATAGCGGTGTTGATTCTCTCAGTGGCATCAACATACATAGCATTGGTAGCATCCGGATTGTTCTTCACAGCGTTACCGTTTTCCACAGCTGCGGTCAGACTAGCGAAGGATTCTTCTGTGAAGTCCTCAGGATTCAAAGCAGCGGCAGCTTCCAAAGCAGCGTTCAAAGCGGCGATGCTTTCTTCTGTAGGAGCATCTGTGTTTTCAGCCTCGGTGAACTGGAAGTAGTCGATGTTGGCGACGTGTTTACCAGTACTATGGAGGACAACATAGACATCATGCTGGCCGGTGACTTTCTTGGTCAGATCAGCGGTGGCGAGCATGTAGTTCTTCCAAGCGCCTTCCGAGGGAGGAGTCTGGATATCGGCAATCACTTCGCCGTCTACGGAGTCCAAACGGACTTCCATATGAGCGTTGGGGCAGTCGGCGATAACGCCTGCATAGTTGACGGAAACCTTCTCTGCTCCAACGGTTCCGAAGTCAACATACTTAAAGGCAATCCAAGCGCCGGGAGCAGTGCCGCCGATGTTTCCTACATCGCCAACATTGGTATCGGAAGTGCTCTCTGCCTTAATGCCGGAGGAAGCGTTGTCGAAAGATTCTGCTTCAAGTCTAGCATAGGCATCGCGGATTTCTTTCAGGTTGTCAAGGGCGGTTTGGACAGACTGGTAAGCCTCGACATAATCTTCCTGGGTGGATTCCGGATTGTCCACAACTGCCTGAGCGGCCTTTGCCGCATCCAACAGAGCCTGGAAGGTTACATCAGCATAAGCGCTGCCGTCCATAGCGTTAACTTGATCAATAAAGGCCTGCAAGAACGCCTTATCGACCGATTTGGATTCAATACCCATCAACTCGATTTCACCCAAGTTCATAGCTTCCGCGCCGGTGAAGTCGATCTTTACATAGGTGTACTTAGCGCTCTTTTCCTCATCCACTGCAAAGGGACGGGTATAGTTGGCCCACTGGAAGGTTTGGTTGGATCTGGAGTCGATCTCAGTCCATTCGTTGCCATCGTTAGAGCCGTATACAGTCCAAGAAGTAGGAGCCGCATTGGTGGCTTTGCCTGTAATGGTGTACATGTCAATGTACTTGCCGTTGCCATCGCCAAAGAAGTAGGTAACCGAACCAGTGTTTCCAGCAAAAGCGGTAGCATTGTTGGAATTGTTATCCAGCAGGTTGGCAGCCTTAGCGCCTTCCGCAAGGCCTTCCACATAGATGCCAGGGGTTACGCCAGTCAACTGATTTGCGGTTTCTGCAACCTGAGCATCCTCAGAGGTCATATCCTTCAGAGGCTCCACAACCTTATCGCCAGTGGTAATGGAAGGAGGTACGGAATCTTCTGCGGTGCCCCAAGTGGAGGGCTTGTCACCCATGACAAAGTCGAGGGTGATTTCACCATCGTTATCTTTGTCGCCGTTGACTAAGTCAACTTGATCAAAATAGGTCTTGTTGTAAGCTTCGCCTTCCATCTCCAGGCTCTGGACATAAACGTTTTCTCTGCTGTTGTTCTTAGCATTGATGACCAAATCCTTGCCATTCTCCAGATGGACAGTGGCTTTCTCAAACAACGGGGAGCCGATGGCAAATTCACCGCTGCCCATATTGACTGGATACAGACCTAAGCTGGACAAGATATACCAAGCGGACATCTCGCCGTTATCCTCGTCGCCGCAGTAACCCTGGCCAATGGTGTAACCGGAATAGAGACGATCCATGATCTCACGGACCTTTTCTTGGGTCTTATAGGGCTGGCCTGCGTAGTTGTACATATAAGGGATGTGGTGAGACGGCTGGTTGCTGTGGCCATACTGACCCATTCTCACCTGGCGGGCTTCACGCATCTCGTGGATCTCGCCGCCGTAACCGCCGGGGATATAAGTGGTGTCTTCATTGAAGAAAGCATCCAGCTTAGCTGCCAAACCATCGCGTCCGCCGTACAGGTTGGCCAAACCTTGGCCGTCCTGCGGCGCGGTAAAGGCCATATTCCAAGCGTTGGTCTCGGTGTATTGACCTCCCCAGGATTTGGGATTAAAGCTGTCGTCGTTGGTCTGCCAAGTGCCGTTGTAGTTCTTACCCTTGAACCAACCGTCTCCGTCGCCATTGTCATTGTATTTAAAGTAGTTGACATAGTTGGTAGCACGGCTTGTGAAGTAGATATACTCATCGTTGAGTTTCTGATACTCTTCACTGTTTTTATCTTCCATCTTGTCCATCATAGCCTTCGCCATGTTGGCAATACCAGCATCGTTAATAAAGCCTTCCAGACCCCAGGACATACCCTCGCCGTTGTTGGCGCCGGTATAACCGTAGAAGATGGACTGGTTGATGTTCTGACGGCCGTTCTGAGATTTGCTGCTGACAGCTGAAGCGTTGCGCAGAGCTGCGTCATAAGCGGTCTCATAATCAAATTCTTGGCCTCGCAGCAAAGCGTCGCCAAAGATAACGTCAGAGCTGGTGCCAACCATGGAGTTGACGCCCGCCGGGGCAATCCAACGCGGCACCCAGCCTTCATCGTTGTAATGCTGTACCAAACCGTTGAGCAATTCAGTATTCTTGCTGGGAGTCAACAGAGCATAAGCGGCCCAGGTGGTACGGTAGGTATCCCAGAAGCCGTTGTTGTAATAGAAAGTACCATCTACAACACCTTTGTCGTTGTAGGGGCTTCTATACTGCCACTGAGGTTCTTCATTAGTACCCACATTTTCACTCATCAGGTTGGGATAGGCAAACAGACGATACATATTGGAGTAAAGGGTAGTCAACTGATTTTCAGTGGCGCCCTCTACATCGATGATGTCTAATTTATCATCCCACTGAGACTGAGCCATTTCTTTGATGTCGTCAAAAGTATCTTCCTTAGCGATTTCCAGATCCATATTGTGCTTAGCCTGGTCGGCGCTGATAAACGAAGTAGCAACTTTCAGTGTGACTTCATTGGTGCCATCGGCAAAGGACACAACGCCCTGGCCGCTCTTAGCATTTGTGATTTTATCCAATTCAGGAGCCACGCTGAATTCACCATAGACATACATGGTTCCCATGCCGTTGCTATTTTCTTTGACAGCAGCAGTAAAGGTCTTGCCGTCTTCGGAGAATTTCAAATCAGCGTCACGGGTCACGCAGTCCAAAATGACGTTGCGGTTTTCAACGTTCTCGTCAAAAGTGAAACGCATCATAGCGGCATGGTTGGTGGGAGCCAGCTCCAAGGTAGCGCCGGATGCTGCCGATCCTTCGTCGAAGGCCACTTTATAATAGTGAGCCTTGGCCACTTCATTGTCATGGGAGAAGGAGGCGGCCCTCTCATTGACGCCAACAGAATTACTATTGGAAGCGTCGATAGAGGTATTGACCATAAAGGTGTAATTGCCACGGTCGCCGATCCAGTGGCTGGCCACGTGGCTGGTAGAAATGTGCTTAAAGGTATTGCCGGGCTGATAGGTGTACATAGAAGCCTGACCACTATTGGTAGTAGGAGCCCAGAAGTTAAACGAATGGGGAACGGTCACAAGGGCGCCGTTCAAACCACGGGAGAAAGAACCGGAAGACTGTGTGCCGCGCAGGATGCTGACATAATCAGACTTACGCGCATGCTCTACAGGAGCAACATCTTTAATATCGATGTCGTCAAACAGGGCTTCAAAGCTGGCGTTTGCCGGCACTTCTTCGCCCTCTTCATTGGTGGTCGTAGTGGCGTTGGAAGCCTTATCGTAGTTGATAAGGATCTTCTTGATTGTCTTACCAGCTGCTACTTGGCCAATGTTGGAATACACATGGTTCCACTGGCGCATAAGCAAGAACTTGGAATCGCCCTGAGATTGAGCGTCCATCTTGTTGCCGTACTGATCGACGGCCATCAGGTCGCTCAGATAGGTTCCGTCCTCAAATTGGAGATCCACCGCCACATAAGTGCTGGTGTATTCATAATCATAGTCGCCGTCAAACTGGGGGAACACCTTATAGGACAGCTGGGTGTCGGCCGAAACAGGGATGTTGAGATTATCGTACACCACATTGTGGCTGTAAGCTCTGCCGGAACCCTCATGGGTACCGCTGACAGTGTAGGTCTTGGAACCGGTGAAGCCTTTGCCAGTGGTGCTGTTCCAAGTGGAGCCAGGGCCGCCCAGCACTTCGGCGCCCATACCGATAGCAGCCGCCTGATCATCAGCAGGATCGTTGGTACCAAATGTGATGTCGCCGATCTGGGTCATGCTGCCGCTGCCATTGGCTTCTACGGTCACACGGTAATATGTATAGGCAGTTTCATTTTTGATCTCATAGGTATTGCGGACATAGCGGTCGGCAAATTTCTGATTTTCCTGCTTGTCCAGCTGCACCCACTCAGAACCGTCCACCGATCCGTACAGAGTCCAGCTCTTCGGGTCGCGCTCAGGAGCGTCATTGGCCGAAGTGATGGAGTAAACGCGAATGGTAGTAGGCTCACTCATCTCAAAATCGATGTTAAATGGGCGATTGGATGTGGTCAAGTATTTGCTGCCGGCGTTGTCATCCAGCAGGTTGTCAGCGATCTCATGGTCATTGTAGGCCTTAGGAGCGGTAACAGACTTGGCCTTCTTTTTACCAACCAAACCTTCACCAGCGCCTTTTTTGGTGACGTTTTCAGTCATAGCCTTTCCATCAGCTGAATACTCAACGGTATTCTCAAGAGGGCTGGCATCGCCTTCTTCAAACGAAGAAGAGAAGCTCCCGCCTACCACAGGATCTTCAGCTGCCGCCGGGAGCGCAAAAGCGGCTGTGGATAGGGCCATAGTAGTGCTGAGCACCACAGCCAAAATTCTTTTCAGCTTCATTAAATTACCTCCTACTACAAAAAGTTTTCCTTCCGAATTCTTTTGACCTCCCTTACCAGAAACAGACCATCCTCTTCCCCTTTTTCTCATTAAATAGCGAGCTTTATGGAAAAACCATTTTTATAGAAGATGAATTTTATCCATTTCCTTCTGGACGCAAAAGATCTTGAAGGGCTGTATTTATCATAACAAAAACGCGCGCAAAATGTTCTGTACTTTTTTTAAATTTGCCGTAATATTTTTAGATTTACTCCCCTCTACTTCGTTATTTTTATAGCAATTCAAAAAACTGCACAAGATATATTTTGTAAAATTAGACAAGATGAATAATATTTTTCTCGATCCACTTCTTTAACCGAATTTACCAAAACAAAATTTTTGTTCTATCCTTTTTTGACAAACAAATCCTGTTCGGCTGATAAAGTCTGTTATTTTTCAAAGTCGTCAGAGCCTATCTTTACAGCAATCGGTATTTTTCTTTTTTATCGAAATTCCTTGCATCTTGGGGACAATAGTGATATAATACTGAAGATTTAACCATTTGGCGTTTTTTGGCGCTGGATAGGTGGTAGTTTGGATTTATTTCATTGTGTCAAAAAAGAAAGGTGGAGGCGTTTTGAAGGGTTATCTTTTGCTGGAAGATGGACACCTTTTTACCGGTCAGAGCATCGGTTCTCAAAAGGAGGTTATTTGCGAAATCGTATTTAATACCTCCATGACTGGATATGTCGAACTGCTGACAGATCCTTCTTATGCCGGACAAGGCGTCGTCATGACCTATCCCCTCATCGGCAATTACGGTGTTTGCTTTGAGGATCAGGAGTCAAGACGGCCCTGGGTTTCGGCTTTTCTTATGCGTGAATTATCCCGCATCCCCAGTAACTTCCGCTCCCAGGGAAGTTTGGGGGATTACCTGAAGGAAGCCGGTATCCCCGGCCTTCAGGGCATCGATACCCGGGCTTTGACGAAATTGCTCCGGGAAAAGGGCACGATGAATGGTATGATTACCACTGATGAAAATTTCAATCGGGAAGAAGCGTTAAAACGCATTGCCGCTTATAAACATCAAGGGCTGGTACAGCGCACTTCCTGCAAAGCGGTGGAGCATTACGGAGAGGATCCCCTCTCTAAAACTGTGGCGCTGCTGGATTTAGGTGGAAAAAGCAGCATTGTGCAGTGCTTGGTAAAGCGCGGCTGCAAGGTGACGGTCTATCCCTGCGGCACTTCCGCTGAAGCCATCCTCGCCGATAAGCCCGACGGCATCATGCTTTCCAACGGCCCTGGCGATCCAAAAGACTGCGGCCCCATTATCGACGAAGTTGCCAAATTGGTCCATTCTGGCATTCCGCTGTTCGCCATCTGCTTGGGGCATCAGCTGGTGGCTCTGGCCGCTGGCGGCAGCACTCACAAGCTTCCTTACGGCCACCGCGGTTCCAACCATCCTGTGCGGGATACCTCTACAGGCCGCACCTATATTTCCGCTCAAAATCATGGTTATGTGGTGGATGGCTACAGTCTGCCCAATCACGTCCACGTAGCTTTTGAGAACGTCAACGACGGCACGGTAGAGGGATTGGAGTTTGATACTCTTCCGGTTTATAGCGTCCAATTCCATCCGGAAGCCTCCGCCGGCCCTCACGATACACAGTTCCTTTTCGACCGCTTTATTGCTCAAATGGGAGGTGGCAAGAATGCCTAAGAATCCAGATATCCATCGCGTCGTGGTTTTGGGCTCCGGCCCCATCATCATCGGCCAGGCGGCCGAGTTCGACTACGCAGGCACCCAGGCCTGCCGCGCCCTTCAGGAAGAGGGCATCGAGGTTATCCTCATCAACTCCAACCCCGCCACCATTATGACCGACAAGGACATTGCCGACAAGGTTTACATCGAGCCTCTCAATGCCGAGACCGTCCGCAAAGTCATCGAAAAGGAAAAACCTGACTCCATCCTGCCAACCTTAGGCGGCCAGAACGCTTTGAATTTGGCTATGGAGCTGAAGGAATCGGGATTCCTGGACGAGCATCACGTCCGTATGTTAGGTACTTCGGCTGAGGCCATCAAAAACGCCGAGGACCGTCAGGCTTTTAAGGATACGCTGGACCGCATCGGCGAACCCTACGCCACCTCCAAAGTGGTAAACACAGTGGAGGACGCCATTGAATTTACCGAATCCATCGGCTATCCGGTGGTTATCCGCCCGGCCTATACCCTGGGCGGCACCGGCGGCGGCATCGCCTACAATTTGGATGAGCTTAAGGCCATCCCTCACAACGGCCTGCGCCTCAGCCGCGTCACCGAGGTGCTGGTGGAACGTTACATCGGCGGCTGGAAAGAAATTGAATACGAGGTCATGCGGGACAGTAAGGGAAATGCCGTCACCATTTGTAATATGGAAAACATCGACCCGGTAGGCGTCCACACTGGCGACTCTGTGGTTGTGGCCCCCTGCCAGACCTTGGGCGACAAGGAACATCAGATGCTTCGCACCGCCGCCCTCAACATCATCAGCGAGCTGAAAATCGAAGGTGGATGTAACGTCCAATTCGCCCTGCATCCCACCTCCTTTGAATATGTAGTCATTGAAGTAAATCCCCGCGTCAGCCGTTCTTCGGCCCTGGCTTCTAAAGCAACCGGTTACCCCATCGCCAAGGTGGCTTCCAAAGTGGCTTTGGGCTTCGGCTTGGACGAGATCAAAAATGCCATCACCGGCAAGACCTACGCAAGCTTCGAGCCCACTCTGGACTACTGTGTCGTCAAGTTCCCCAAGTGGCCCTTTGACAAGTTTGTCACCGCCAAGCGCACCCTGGGCACCCAGATGAAGGCTACCGGCGAGGTCATGAGCATCTCTCCTTCCTTTGAGGGCGCTTTGATGAAGTCCATCCGCTCCTTGGAACAGAACTGCACAAGTCTGATGCTTCCCATGCTGTCGAGCCTCAGCGATGAGGATATCAAGAAACGCCTTCACAACATCGACGACCGTCGTCTGTTTGTGATTGCCGAAGCCATCCGCCGCGGCGTGGGCTTAGAGGAAATCAACGACATCACCAAGATCGACATGTGGTTCCTGGACCGCATTCAGGCCTTGGTGGAAATGGAGGATCTCCTCCGTAAACGCGGCACCGATCCTGAGGTTCTCAGCAAAGCAAAATACATGGGCTTTATCGACGCCGATATCGCCAAGCTGGCCGGCGTCACTCCCGCCCAGATCAAACGCATCCGCATGGAAAACGGCATTGTGGCCGCCTACAAGATGGTGGACACCTGCGCCGCAGAATTTGCCGCCGCTACCCCTTACTATTACTCCTGCTACGAAAGCGAAAACGAAGTGGATACCAAATCGGATAAAAAGAAAATTTTGGTGCTGGGCTCCGGTCCCATCCGCATTGGCCAGGGCATCGAGTTCGACTACTGCTCAGTTCACTGTGTCTGGGCCCTCAAGAAATGCGGGTATGAAACCATCATCGTCAACAACAACCCCGAGACGGTTTCCACCGACTTTGACGTGGCCGACAAGCTCTACTTCGAGCCCCTCACCCCTGAGGATGTGGCCAATATCGTAGAATTAGAAAAACCATACGGCGCAGTGGTCCAATTTGGCGGCCAGACGGCCATCAAATTATCCCAGGCTCTGCGGGATATGAACGTCCCTGTCCTGGGAACCTCGGCTGAGGACGTGGATGCCGCTGAGGACCGCAAGAAGTTCGACGCCATTCTAGAGCAGTGCAACATCCCCCGTCCGGCTGGCGCCACGGTGTTCACCACCGAGGAGGCCATCGCCGCCGCCAACCAGTTGGGATATCCGGTTTTGGTACGTCCCTCCTATGTGCTGGGCGGCCAGGGCATGCAGATCGCCTTCTCCGACCAGGAGATCGCCCAATTTATGGCCATCATCAACATGACAGTGCAGGAGCATCCCATCCTGGTGGACAAATACCTGATGGGCAAAGAGCTGGAGGTTGACGCCGTGTGCGACGGTGTGGACGTGCTTATCCCCGGCATTATGGAGCATCTGGAGCGTGCCGGCGTCCATTCGGGCGACTCCATCTCGGTGTATCCGCCCCAGTCCATCGCTCAGAAGCATCAGGACACCATTGTGGACTACACCCGCCGTCTAGCCAAAGCCCTTCACGTCAAGGGCATGATCAATATCCAGTTTATCATCTACGACGACGAGGTCTATATCATCGAGGTTAATCCCCGTTCCTCCCGTACCGTTCCCTACATCAGCAAGATTACCGGTGTGCCCATTGTGGCCCTGGCCACCAACGCCATCTTCGGCAAGAGCATCCCGGAACAGGGATATCAATACGGCCTTATCCCGGCCAAAAAGCATGTGGCGGTCAAGCTTCCGGTCTTCTCCTTTGAGAAGCTGTACGGCGCTGAGATCAGCCTTGGTCCGGAAATGAAGTCCACCGGCGAGGTGCTGGGCTTGGCCGAAGGGTTCTCGGAGGCCCTGCATAAGGCCTTTATCGGCGGCGGCTACAACCTGCCTAAAAACCACAAGATCATCGCCACCGTTAAGGACTCCGACAAGCCGGAATTGGTGGACATCGCCCGCCGTTTCATC
>CALCVR010000337.1 GCA_937905915.1 uncultured Eubacteriaceae bacterium | reverse complement strand
CTTCCCGTGCAATCTCGTCCACACTCTTGGAGGGCTGGGAAGGGGCGGAATCATCGGAATAGCCGCCGGGGATCTGCAATACCTGGCCTACCTTGATGACGTTGGGATTGTCAATGCCGTTGAGGGCGGCAATCTCCTTGTAACGGGATGCATCCCCCAACAGCTCCTTAGCGATGCCGGAAAGGGTATCGCCATACTGGACAGTGTAAGTATTTCCGCCGGAAGAGCCGCCGGACATATTAGCCTTGACCATGTCGAGGAATCTCTGCCAGCCCATATCCAGGGTGCGGTGAGGGCAGTACTTCCCGCTGTAGTCCTGGTGTTTGGTCACCTTGTCAATGCCCCAGCCGCGCTCAATAAGCATCTGGGCAATGAGCTGTGCGGCATTGCGTTCGGCCGCCTCGAACCGAGAGCCGCCGGACTTGCTGTAGCAAATCTCAATGGCAATGCCGTAACGGTTGCCGGTACCGTTGGCCCCGTCGCCCGCGTGCCAGGCGTTACGATCCAGGGGGATGCCCTGCACGGCCTCCTGATCGTCTACGGCGATGTGGAATGACACCTGCTTGTTGTTGCTCTGCATATACTTGATTTCATTACGTGCGCTTGCGTCGTTGGCGGTGTTATGTACCACAATCCTGGTGGGGGTCATGGCATGGGGGCATTTGTACTTGTACATGCTTTGGGGCATTTCGATTTTTACAACGTTCATTTGTTTTTCCTCCTGTAATTTTAAAGGGGTCGATTTCGACCCGGTTATGAATTGGTGATGGTGATAGGCCGGTCAATATAGGTTAGTGACCGCCCTCCATTAATGCCCTGTGTACCACGGGCAAAAATCCGTATGGTGCGTTTGTTGGCGGTGCCGATATTGAGACGTCCTGTCACATTGGCAGTGCCGTCGCCATTATCTACTTTAGAAACAAGGGTAACGGTCAGCCACTTCCCAGATCCGGCAGTCCCTTCCACTTGCAGCCCAGTGGCATTATCGCTGCACCGAGCCTTGATCTCAAAATTTTGGCCGGCAATCACCGTATCTGGGCAGGATACCACCTCAAAGATAGAAGCCCGGTATACCCATCGAGTGACGCCATCCATAGCTAAACCTTCAATAACATGCCCATCATAGGCCATCCCGGTAACAGACCGGCCGTTATACTCCCCGCCGATTGCATAAGGATCTGCCATCAGCCGTCACCCCACAGGCATAATTTACCCTGCTTTTCCTCTTCCGGGGCGGAAAGGTAATCAGACTTTGTAGCGTAGTACGCCACAGGGACGTCGCCGTCCTTACCCGGCTGCCCCTGTAGGCTTTCAACGGGCTGGAATTGCCCGTCCTCACCGCGGATATATAGGATGCTCATGCTATCACCTTCTCCCAGGCGCCAGGCTGTACGTCAGGCGGGAAATTGGTATCCTGCTTGCAGAGATACAATAAGCTTTCGTAGGTCATATATTCCCCCGCGCGATAGATATCATGGGCTCCTGTTGGTTCCACCCAAGGACGGGCGGTCTCGGGGGACTTCCCGTGGAGGGGCCGCCAAAAGGTATACCAGGCGGGGTTATCGGGGTTAATGTCCGGGTATATAGCGTTATCGTGAGCTTGGAAGCATTCCCAGGTCTGGCCGCCATGGTTGCGGATATCGCCTACCTTGTAACTACCCAATACCCACCGGTCATATAGGCCCGATACCGCGATCTTTTCACCGTCGTCAGCCAGATCGGCGGAGGATGCCTGTTTCCTGGCCAAGTAGATAGCGCTGGCCAAGGCGTCGTAGATGCTCATAGGGCAAGCCCCCTTTCAATGGCGGCAAGGATAGGATTGATCTGGGATTCCAATACAGAGACGCGTTCCTCAAGATCTTGGGTAGAGGGGGCCGGGTCAGGGTTGCCAGATGGATCAATCCACACCATGATGTCGGGATCATCCGGCTGGGTAGCGCCCAGGTAGACGCCCGATTCTCCGGGGTCTCCTTTGGGACCGGGTTCACCATCCTTACCAGCAGGGCCAGGGTCACCTTGGGGGCCAATAGGGCCCTGTTCCCCCGGATCGCCTTTCGGCCCTTGGAGGCCGGCGTCACCCTGAGGTCCTTGGTCACCCTTGTCACCCTTTGCGCCGGGTTCCCCTTGTGGCCCAGTGTCACCTTTTGGACCTTGTTCGCCCTTTGGACCTTGCTGTCCATCCTGCCCCGGATCGCCTTTTTCACCTTGAGGGCCAGGCGGGCCCTGGCTCCCCTGGGGACCTTGGGCGTTGGCTCCGGTATCGGTATCGCCCACATACCAATGGCCGTTTTCCCCGATGTGGGGGGAGATGCCGTCCTTGCCGGGCATGCCTTGTTGGCCCGGCTCTCCCTGTGGGCCAATATCCCCGGTGTCGCCCTTTGGCCCTTGCTCACCTTGAGGTCCGGCGGGTCCCGGATCCCCCTTATCGCCTTTTGGGCCAGGTGGACCTTCCGGGCCGGGAGTGCCTGTCCCATTTTCTTCTAAGTCCTCCACCCGTGCCGTCAAGTCTTGCAGGATAGTGGGGTATGACGATTCAATTTCCCCATCTACGTTGGGCGTAGGACGTACATGGATTTCGGTTGTATAGGTCTTAGCTACCAGGCTGCTATCCCGCTCCCATTGGTAATAGAGAGTAAGCACACCAGCCACTGCCGTAACCCGGCTGTCCATAACCCATGTGGCAGTGTACCCGTTATCGGCTGGGATCATCTCAAGGGGGATTTTGTCCCCGCCTCCTGCAACGTTTTTGAGGCAGGCATACATGGTGCATCCCGCAAGATCGACGCCGGCCAGCTGAGACGGAACGGATATGGCCATGGTGTTGGCGTTGTGCTCCCCCTCCACGGGAGAGGAGGGTACATGTATTTTGATCTCCCGGCAGGGGGAGATAGTGCAGGTAATCATGAATCCACCTCCATTACTTCCATCGCCCTATGGCCTGCCAGCGGATATCGCCGGACGCGTTTGTCTGGCGGGAATCGGTCATGATAAATACAAGCACGGTAAAATCATTAAATCTATCTGGGGCACGGCCTAGATAACTGGTGTAGCCGCCGTCTAGATTGGTTGTGGCGTTGACAATGTATCCCGTATCCGAAAAATTTTGCGGGAAGTCGATCTGCTGTACAATTGCTTTGGTATCCGTTCCGTCATCACCAGGCTCTAACGCTGCGGAAAACGTCTTGATCCCGTAACAGATCATGGTGCCGTCGGGATACTTAACCCACGTCCCGTTTTCATTGGTTCCGCTGGTGACAGAGGGATAGACCTGTTCCCAAGCCGTCCATTTAGCGCTGACCCAGCGCCGGTGCCACATGCACCCTTCGTTCTGGCAGATGTAGTATTGATAGGCTTTGTTGATGTAGCCGATGACCACGAGGCACCCCGACGCTTTCACCGGGTAGTTGCGTTCTGTGGTAGCCCTGCTGGTTTCATTCTGGGGATAGATGCC
>CALCVR010000336.1 GCA_937905915.1 uncultured Eubacteriaceae bacterium | reverse complement strand
CGGAGGCGCTGGCATAGACATCCCAGGTCAGGCCGGTGGCTTCCAGGCCGAAGTCGGCGATGACCGGGCCGTCCAGTGCGTCCAGATGCACGACAACGCGGGAATCTTTTAAATCGGCTTGTTTGCCCGCATAGGTGATCTTGGCGTTGGTCCACCAATAGTCCCCGTCGCCAAAGTCCACATACTGGAATCCGACGTAAGAACCGGGGGTTAACCCGCCCAGATTGGTGATGTCGCCGCTCACAACGCCGCTGACATTAGGAGTGGTTTCTTTCTTTACGGTGGAAGAAGCGATCTCGCAGGTTACGGCTTCCAGTTCAATCTGGGCCGGCTTGATAGCGATTAATCCGTCGATGGCCGATTCGATGCCGTCGATGGCCTCTTTGATCTCATCGGTGGTTGCATCCTTATTGTCGTAAACTCCCTGGGCAAATTCCACAGCGTCCACAACCGGTAGATAGGTTTCCTCTGCGTAAAGGCTGCTGTCGATGGATTGACCCTTTAGAATGGCCTGTAACAAGGCATCCTTGTTCACCAGGGCAAATTCGCTGCCCATAAGCTCCAATTCAGACAGTTCAGTTTCCTCGTCCGGATTGGTAAATTCAAACTTATAGTACTTATAGGTTCCCGGATTTTCAATGGAGAAGGGCCTCGTGTAGCGATCCCATTCAAAGGTCTGGTTAGTCCTGACATCCAGTTCCGTCCAGGATTGGCCATCCATGGAGCCGGAGAGGATCCACTGGGAAGGGGCGGTGTCAGAGGTCCAGCTGGTAATGGTGTACATATCGATTTGAGCGCCTGGATAGAAATAGTAGATAGCCATTTTGTCGCCGGCTTCCCACGATGCATGGTCGGCCGACGTATTGTTGAACAGGCTGACTGCATTGGTTGCGTTGGCATAAGCGGACGGCATGACCGATTCGGTCAGGTCGCGGAGAGGGCTAGGAGCATTGTCGTCCTGGGTGACAGAGGTGGGCTGGACGTCGGCGCCGATGCCCCAGGTCTCGGACGGGGTGGATCCCATGGTGAAGTCGATGGTGGTGCCGTCATGGATGTCGGACGGATCGATGTAGGTCTTGTCATAGCTTTCATCGCCGTTGACGTAGACGCTCTGGACGTACTTATTGGTGCGGCTGACGCCTGGGGCGTTGATGGTGATCTGATCGCCATTGTCGCGATTGATGATGACCTTTTGGAACAGGGGGGTTCCAAAGACATACTGGCCGTTGCCGTTTGTCAGCGGATATATCCCCAGAGCAGAGAGCACATACCAGCTGGCCATTGCGCCGTTGTCCTCGTCGCCGATGTAGCCTTGACCGATGTCCGAACCGGCAAAGTGGCGGTCCAGAAGGGTGCGGACCACTTCAGCCGTCTTCCAGGGGCGGTCGGTGAAGAGATACATATAGGGGATATGGAAGGCAGGCTCGTTTGACATATGGAGCTGCCCCAGCTTGTCGCCGCGGACCTCTACCTTTTCCTTGTGCCAGCCGCCCCAGTTTCCGAAATCGGTGCCCTGAGTGGCCAGCATCTCATCCAATTTATCGCCCAGTTTGTCAGGGCCGCCGTAGAGGTTGGCCAAACCGCGTCCGTCTTGGGGGGCGTGGAAGGCGTAGTTCCAGGCGTTGTCTTCGGTGTAGCCATAGCCCATTGCAATGGGGTTAAAGTCCTCATCGGACCACAGCCATCTGCCATCGGCTGTTTTGCCACGGAACCACCCGCCCAGAGACGGATTGAACAAATAGGAGTAGTTTTGAGCGCGGTTTATGAAGTACAAGTATTCGTCGTTGAGCTTGCGGTAGGATTCTGTCCCAGGCTCTTCCATATCACGCATGGCTTTGGCAATGGAGGAGATGGCGAAGTCGGCGATGCCGGCTTCCAGCGACCAGGACAGGTTTTCATCCATCAGGCTGTTGGTAGGGCTGTAGCCCAGGAAGGGCCACTCGGCCATACCAGCGCGGCCAGAGTAGAAATTATCGCCGTTGTTGGGGGAGTAGACAGTGGCGTTTTTCAGGGCGGAGGCATAGGCGTTTGCATAATCAAACTCAACGCCCTGGCTGATGGCGTCGCCGAACACGGAGTCGGAGTTGGTGCCCACCATGCTGTTGATACCGGTGGGCTGGACCCAACGGGGGATCCAACCGCATTCTTTATAGTGCTGGACAAGGCCGTTCAACAGGTCGGTGTCCTTTTCCGGGGGCAGCAGGGAATAGAGGGGCCATGCCGAACGGTAGGTATCCCAGAAGCCGTTGGCGTAGAAGAGGCGACCGTCTTCCAGGTTCAGGCTGGTGGAATTCCCTTGATAGGGGGAATTGAACTGCCAGCGAGGCTCTTCGTTGGTGTTGGTGTTTTCCGAATCCAGCATGGGGTAAATAAAGGCGCGGTACATATTGGAATACAGTGAAACCAGCTGGTCGTAAGTGGCGTTGGGGTCTTCCACCTCGATGACCGACAGTTTCTCGTTCCAAATGTTGAGGGCTTTTTCCTTGATGGAGTCAAAGTTGTCGTCCTCAGTGATTTCCAGGTTGAGGTTTTTCTCAGCCTGCTCACCGCTGATATAGGAAGTGGCAACTCTCAACTCGACCACGGTGTCGCCTTCTTGGGCCGCTGGGAACTGGAACATGCTCAAGGGCTTGTTGTTGCCGGTGCAGGCGTGGAAGGAGGTGGGCATGACGCTAAACTCGCCGTACACATACATGCGCTTTTGGCCGGCGGCAACCTTGGAGGAGAAGGCGAGGAAGGAGCCGTCCTCATTGTAAGTAATGCCGGCGCTGGAGGAGTTTCTCGCCTTGGTACAGTCGAGGATGACGTTGCGCTGATCCGACCCTTCCGGGAAGGTGAAGCGCAGGATAGCAGCGTGCTCGGTGGGCGTTACTTCGATTTTGACACCGGGAGCCGTTTCATCGTCCTCGTTAAAGGTGACGCCGTAATAATAAGCGTGGGCGATTTCGTTTTCATGTTTAAAGTCCGAACCCCTGGACTTCAGGTCTGAAGCCAGGGCGTGTTCATTTGACCACTCGGTATT
>CALCVR010000335.1 GCA_937905915.1 uncultured Eubacteriaceae bacterium | reverse complement strand
AGGACTACAACAAGACCTACATCAAACACACCGACCTGGTCAACAACGAAGGCAAGACCGTTACTTTGGACTTTGAGATGGGCACAGAACCCAATCCCGCTTTTGGCACTGCCGAGGATTCTGCCCCCACTTCCATCACCCAGGGCAACGAGAAGCCCAATCCCAAGTTGGACTTTGCCAACAATGTAACCTTTGTTGACTCTGCTGATAAGCTGGCCGGCGAAGGCATGAAGGTTTATGTTGAGAATATTGGAGATACCACTAATCTCTTCGACAACAGCACCGGTACTTCTTGGGGTTCTAGTGCTATCACAGCCGACACCGCTTCCCTGACCTTGTATATGGGCGCGGGCAACAAGCAGGCTGTCAACATGTATACCATTTCCAGCTCTTATGGTTCAAAAGCTCCTGTTTCCTGGACTCTGGAAGCTTCTAAGGACGGCTCCACCTGGATTGAGTTGGACAGCAGAGAAAACCAGGTCTTTGAATGGGATCGCTACACCCGTCCCTTTGCCATCGAAAATGATACCCGCTACTCCTTCTACCGTTTCAATTTCGACGGCAACAACGGCAAAGAAATCAGCGAAATCCAGTTCCTGGGCATCGACCAAGGTATTTTGTACGACAAGCCTGAGCTGGAAAACGCTTTGGCCATCGCAGAAAAGTATGAAGGCACCTATTACACCCAGGATTCCTTCGCTGCCTTGACCGCCGCCATCGAAGCTGCCAATGCCACTCTGGCTGATCCAGCTGCTACTGAAGAAGACTACACTGTAGCTGTCAACGCTATCAACAAAGCCATCTCTGGTTTGACCGACAATGGTCTCAAGGGCTTGGAAGAAGCTATTGCTAAAGCTGAAGGCTACAAGCCGGACAATTATACCGAGGATTCCTTTAAGGCTTTGACCGACGCTTTGGCCAATGCTAGGGCTTTGATCAATAATCCTGATGCAACCAAGCAAGAGCGCATTGACGCGACTACTGCCATCGAGGATGCTATCTTTGGCCTTACCAGCAATGGCCGTGTTGAGTTAAATGCTGCTTTAACCCAGGCGAAAGCTATTGATGGTAAAGACTACACTGAGGAAACCTTTGCTGTTTTGACCGCAGCTATTGAAGCAGGTCAAAAAGTGTATGATGATCCTACCTCTTCGAAGCAAGCTTGCGACGACGCTACAGCCGCTCTCAACGCCGCTATTTACGGCTTGGAGAGCAATGCCAAACGCGCTCCGTTTGAGAGGATCGAAGCCGAATCTTTCAACGCTAACTTCTCCACAAAGGGCAATCTCCGTCCAGAAAATAATTCCAACGCAAGCGGTGGACAGATCCTGTCCGGCGCCTACAATGGTGATTACGCAGCATTCCGCCGTGTGGACTTTACAGGT
This sequence comes from uncultured Eubacteriaceae bacterium, assembly GCA_937905915.1. Taxonomy (GTDB): domain Bacteria; phylum Bacillota; class Clostridia; order Oscillospirales; family Acutalibacteraceae; genus Solibaculum. The sequence continues at coordinate 1,244 of CALCVR010000335.1, read as the reverse complement.
ACGAACGGTGCGTCTAAGGTGTCTGTGTGCTATTTGAACTATTGGGGCACCGCTTCCATTGAAATTCGCACTGGTTCTCCCACTGGCCCTGTTGTGGCAACTGTGAGCCTACCCAGTGTATATAGTTATGACACCGTTACCGTTGATTTAAGCTCGGTGATTCCGCCAGAACTAACTCATGTTTACGTAGTCTATAAATCCAGCGCCCTGTATCTGGACTATATCCAGTTTACTGAGGCCGAGGATCCCAATGGCCCTCCCACCGCTGAGAATAAACAGAATCTGCAAGCCGCTTTGGACGAAGCCGCAACCAAGGACGCCAAGTATTTCACAGAGGATTCCTACGCCGTATTGACCGAGGCTGTGGAAGCCGCCAAAGCGATCCAGGCTGATCCCAATGCGACCAGTGGCCAGTACAATACTGCCATTGCCGATTTGAAAGATGCCATCAGCAAATTGATTGATAACGGTCTCCTGGGCCTGACTGCCGCTATTGAGGAAGCAAAAGGCTACAGCAACGATGACAACAAGTACACCCAAGATTCTTGGAACGCTTTAACAGATGCTCTGGCCAAGGGTGAAGCACTCTTAGAAAAAGAAGGCGTCACAAAAGAAGAGCGTGACAATGCCGCTTCTGCTATTAATAGTGCAATCAATGGATTAAAAGAGCGTCGTAATGCTTACGCCAAGATTGAAGCTGAGACCTACGATGAAGATCATGACATTGTTAACGATGGTCAGAACATTGGAGGTGTACAGCCTGGCGACTGGGTTGGTTACCATACCGTTGATTTTGGTAAGCTGGGCGCTGAGTCCTTCACCATGTACTACTCTGCTGAAAACGGCGGCAGTGGAAACCGTATCGTTGATATCTGGATCGACGGCCACGATGCTGCTTCTGGCGGTACCAAGATCGGTAGCCTGACTGTAAAACAGACCGGCGGATGGAGCAGATACCAGGAAGCTAGTGGAGATTTGGATATCATTCCGACCGGTGTCCACACTGTTTATCTGACCTTCTCCGGCGACTATAGTTACGTTGTCAACGTTGATTGGTTCCAGTTCACAGAAGCGGAAGCCAACATCCCCAGCGAAGAAGACATCCAGGCCATGAAAGAAGCCATAGCAGAAGCAGAAAGCTACGATGCTAAGAACTACGAGGAAGAATCCTACGCAGCCCTGACCTCCGCTGTGGACGCTGCCAAGGCCCTCCTTGATAATCCCGAAGCTACCAAGACCCAGGT
>CALCVR010000334.1 GCA_937905915.1 uncultured Eubacteriaceae bacterium | reverse complement strand
CCTCTGGCCACCGACTGCTGGCGGGGGTCTCCGCCTCTCACCACCCCACTCACCTTTTGGAATCCAAAAGAGCGTATGATATCATAAACATCCAGCATATCTTCTTCCCTGGTTACTACCACCACATCGTCAATACATCCCGCCGCCTCAAAGGCCGACAAAGTTCTCCCAATGACTGGCATCCCCATAATGGGAAGAAACTGTTTGGAAATCTCTCCTCCCATGCGGGTGGAACCTCCTGCCGCTACGATAATGGCCGTTACAAAAGGCGCCGTATCTTCCATTTTCCACATCCTCCCTTTTCTTTGGGAATCCATCTTATTGAACCGTCCCTAGCGGGCACAATGGATCGGATGGTAACAATGAGCATCCTATTTTTATTGTACCCTGCAAACCCATTGTGTGCAAACCCTTTTTGCCAAAAGAAAGGACAAAGCCCGCCATAAGCTTTGTCCTTTCTTATCGTTTTAACCGTTTCAATTTTGATTCTTATAAAAGGAACGGTACCACTCCACAAAGCGGCTGAGGCCATCCTGGATAGAGGTACTGGGACAAAATCCAATATCCCGAACCAGATCGTCCACATCGGCATAGGTGCGGTAGACATCTCCGGGCTGCATGGGTTCAAACTGTTTGACCGCTTCCTTCCCCAGACACTTCTCCAGCGTGCCGATGAAATCCATCAATTTTTCCGGGTTATTGTTGCCGATGTTGTACACCTTATGGGGCGCATTGTTTTCATCCGGCTTTGGCATATGGCATAACAGCCGCATCACGCCATCCACAATATCGTCGATGTAGGTGAAATCCCGGTACATGTCGCCGTTGTTAAACACCCGGATGGGTTTTCCCGACAGAATAGCTTTGGTGAATGAGAAATAGGCCATGTCCGGCCGGCCGTAAGGACCGTATACCGTGAAGAATCGCAGTCCTGTAGCCGGAATGTGATACAGATGGCTGTAGGTATAAGCCATCAACTCGTTGGATTTTTTCGTGGCGGCGTAGAGACTGACCGGATGATCCACCTGGTCGTCGGTGGAAAAAGGAACCTTTTTATTGGCGCCATACACCGAGCTGGAGGAAGCGTACACCAGATGATCCACCGGATAGTGACGGCAGCATTCTAATACATGAAAAAATCCTACTAAATTGGACTGAATATAGCAATCAGGATGATCGATGCTGTAACGCACGCCTGCCTGCGCCGCTAAATTGACCACAATCTTGGGCGTATATTTCTGGAACACAACTTCCAAAACCTCTTTATCAGCCAGATCCCCTTTAATAAATTGATAGTTTGGGTATTGTTTTAAAATTTCCAGCCGTGCTTGTTTGAGGGCAGGGTCGTAATAATCATTTAGATTATCAAATCCGACCACACGGTTACCGCATTCCAGCAACTTTTTACTGAGATGGAATCCAATAAAGCCGACTCCTCCGGTGACTAAAATGACATCCGATTTTTTTGGCAACTGAATCTCCATGATATCCTCCTCACCGTCCCACGGCATAATAGCGGAAACCATATTTTTCTACCATAGCCTCTTCGTAAACATTGCGCAGATCAAAGAAATAGTGATCCCGCATGCCCTCTTTAAGACGGTCGAAATCCAAGCTGCGGAATTGGTTCCATTCGGTTAGTATGACTACTGCGTCCGCCCCTTGGGTTACGCAATACTCATCGTCGCAGAAAGTCATATGCTCTTTGATATTCTCAAATCGCCAACTGCCTTCTTTCGTCCCCTCCGGGTCAAAAGCTCGAATGGCGGCCCCCCTCTTGACAAGCTCCGGTAAAATTACCAGGGACGGCGCCTCCCGCATATCGTCTGTATTGGGTTTAAAGGTCAGGCCCAGCACGCCGATGACTTTGCCGGACAAGTCCCCCATGGCATCGTTGATTTTTTCTACCATACGCATCTTTTGGCGCTCATTGGCCTGGATGGTGGTTTCAATCAAAGTCAGGTTCTCGCCGTGCTCTCTGGCGATGGTAGCCAACGCTTTGGTATCCTTGGGGAAACAGCTGCCGCCGTAGCCCGGACCTGCATTGAGGAATTTATTGCCGATACGGTCATCCATCCCCATGCCTCTGGCCACCTTTTGAACGTTGGCCCCCACCTTCTCGCAAAGGTTGGCAACCTCATTGATATAAGTGATCTTCATGGCCAAGAAGGCGTTGGACGCGTATTTAATCATCTCGGCTGTTTCAATATTGGTGGTGACAAAAGGCGTCTCATTGAGGTACAAGACCCGATATACTTCAATCATAGCATCCAGAGCCCTCTGGCTCTCGGTACCCAATACCACCCGTTCCGGATTGGAAAAATCGTACACCGCCGATCCTTCCCGCAAAAATTCCGGATTGGAAACCACGTCAAAATCGTAGTCCACACCTCGTTCATCTAAAATGTCCTGCACCATCTTCTTGACCTTTTGGCCGGTGCCCACTGGTACAGTGGACTTATCTACAATGACTTTATATCCCTGCATATTGGCGGCGATCTCTTTGGCCACCGACAACACATACTGTAAATCAGCACTGCCATCATCCTTCGGCGGGGTACCTACCGCAATAAAAATAATATCATTGTCCCGGATGGCTGCCTGAATGTCAGTCGAAAAATGCAGGGTGTCCATCTGCATATTCTTCTCCACTAGTGCATCTAGGCCAGGTTCATAAATTGGAATCACACCTTGTTTGAGTGATTCAATCTTTTTTTGATCCACGTCCACACACATGACGTTGTGGCCAAAATCAGACAGTACCGCTCCTGAAACGAGCCCTACATATCCTGAACCGATTACCGCTATTTTAGACATCTATTTCTATCCCCTTATCCTGGTTTCAAATCATCCTTGCATAGAGCGGTAAGGATTTTTTACAGCTTATACCATTTGCTATTTTAGAATTTTTATAATAGCGTATCCTTATGATTTCCATTTTGTTCTATTATATT
>CALCVR010000333.1 GCA_937905915.1 uncultured Eubacteriaceae bacterium | reverse complement strand
CTTGACTACCTTCTCCATCGCCAACGACATTGCAAAATACTTCGCCATTATCCCCGCCATGTTTATGATGGCTATCCCGCAGCTTGGTGTGTTGAACATCATGGATCTGGCATCGCCTTACAGCGCTATCCTCTCTGCATTGATCTTTAACGCTATCATCATCCCCTGCTTGATCCCCCTGGCCATGAAGGGCGTCAAATACCGTCCCATGTCTTCCGGTAAGACCTTGGCCAGAAACATGATGATCTTCGGCGTAGGCGGTATCATTACCCCCTTTGTCGGCATCAAGATCATCTATATGATCATTCATCCGTTACTTACTCTGCTTGGGCTTGGCTAAGGAGGAAGATAAGCTATGAAAGAGTCTGTAAAACATTTCTTGCACGGCACTAGACAAGCGGTAATCGTGACTGTAGTCCTGATGCTCATCTGTGGACTTTTGTTCCCGCTTTTGCTAACCGGTCTTTCCTCCCTGATTTTCCCCTATCAAGCAGGCGGCAGCCTTCTTGAGGTCAACGGCCAAGTGGTAGGCGCCGAACATGTCGGCCAGGAATTCACCGAGGATTATTACATGTGGGGCCGTCCTTCCGCTTACCACTACAACGTCTATGTGGAAGATGAGGAAGGAAATCAAACCTATACCGATGGAACTGAATTCCCAGGCATCGGTTCCGGTTCCAACAACTATGCCCCCTCCAATCCTGATCTTGACGCCCGCGTCCAAGAGGATATGGAAAACTTCTTGGCTAAGAATCCTGACGTCAAAAAGGAAGATATCCCCACCGACTTATTGACAGCTTCCGGTTCCGGTTTGGATCCTGACATCTCCCCGGCTTCGGCGGAGATCCAGATTCCCCGCATTGTCAAAGCCTCTGGATTGAGTGAAGACATTGTGCGCGATATCATCAGCCAAAATACCGAAGGTAAATTCTTAGGCATCTTCGGCGAGGAAACGGTCAATGTCTTGGGTGTCAACATTGACATCTCCGAGGCAATGGGACTTACCACCTCCGACGCTGAATAAAAAACAAAAATACAAAGGATTAGGTGAATGAGCATGCTGCACTCCTATCAAGAAGCATCCAGAATGCAAATCCCTTTTCCAAAGCATGTGGCAAAAGCAATTCCTGGACGGGAATTGCTTTTGCTGTTATGCGGGGTCAACCAATGGCTGGAAGAGGAACCCTCTGTTTATCTTGCTTCTCAGGGGAAATCCCTTTTGATTCTTTATCCCAACGTGGCTTTTCATATCGCTGACTTTTGGGAATCCTTTTGCCTCTCTATGGCCAATATCCATAGGATATGGCCTATTTGCGCTTTGGGTACCGCCCAAAATCAAGAAACTGTGCGATTATTATCAATGGAAAAGCACGGCTCTCTTGTTCTCGTCCAGCAGAGCCTTTCTGGGAAACCCGCCTCTGCCTTAGAGACGCTGTGTTTTCAAGTTGATTGCAACGATGAAGAGACGGCTGGTCATCTTTTCCGAATTCTCACAGCCATAAATTGGCGGGTGGAAATTGCCGCTTTGAGTTGGAAAGATGCCAATTTTCTCCATGAACAAATGATGTTCGTAGGTCCTGATCCCGGAGGGCTCTATTGCTATGCGGGATTGGATTCGGATTGCTCCACAAGGGATCGTCTCCTTTCCCTCGACTTTGCGCAAAAAAATTCTCTTTGGAGCGCCTTTTTAAAAGATGGTCTTGAACCCATGGAATTTGAATGGTTGGCGGAGGAAATCGCAGAGGATACCCTCTCGAATCGAATGGAGTGGGAACTGGCTTTGCGTGAAGTGATTGAAAAACTTCAGTTCCGTGTCGTCAATCAAGAAAAGTCTTTTGAGTTATTTGACGCATCGGGCAATCGCCTTTATTTAGGCGCCGACGACCGGCATGCCGCTGCATGGTCCCTTTTAAAGATCTTGTTTCCCCTTAATTATCAATAATTCCTTTTTATTTCTCCCACAGTCTTTGTCCTGTGGGAGTTTTCCTTTTTCCCGATTCTTTTGCTTTTTTAATCTCTCATCGTACATTTTAACACCATTTTAATTTGACCTGTGCTATAGTAGTTGTCGTACAAAGCGGTTATCAATTTTGACTTCTTCCTTCTTGGGAAGAAAACAGAAACGAGGAAATGATATTATGAAGCACACCATATTCACCGGTTCCGGCGTAGCACTGGTTACTCCCATGAACCCTGACTTGTCTGTCAATTACGAAAAGCTCGGACAGCTCATTGATTTCCACCTCGAAAACAAAACCGACGCCATCGTAATCGCCGGCACCACTGGCGAAGCCTCCACCCTGACGGATAAAGAACATTTGGAGGTTATTGAGTATACGGTAAAACGCGTCAATCACCGCATTCCGGTTATCGCCGGAACCGGCAGCAACAACACCGCTCATGCCGTGGAACTCTCTCAGGAAGCTGAAAAAATCGGTGCTGACGCCTTGCTGGTGGTAACGCCTTATTATAATAAATGTTCCCAGAAGGGGCTCTATCTTCATTTTCAGACCATTGCTCAATCGGTTTCGCTCCCCATTATTCTTTACAATGTCCCCAGCCGGACCAGCGTCAATATCCTTCCCATTACCTACGCCAAGCTCAGCGAAATTCCCAATATCGTAGCTGTCAAAGAAGCCAGCGGCAACTTCTCTCAGATCGCCAAGATCCTATCCCTGTGCGGCGACCGTTTGGATGTTTATTCGGGCAACGACGACCAGATCACGTCAGCTCTCGCCCTTGGCGCTAAAGGCGTTATTTCGGTCTTGGCAAATCTCGTCCCTCAAGATACCCATGAGATCTGCCAAAGTTACTTTGACGGAAATCACGAACAAAGCGATAATCTCCAGCTTTATTACTTGGAACTTATCGAAAATCTATTTAGCGATGTCAATCCTATCCCGGTCAAACACGCTCTCAATGCGATGGGATTCGATGTAGGGCCATGTAGGCTCCCCCTCTGCCCCATGGATGAAACCGCGGCTGAATGCCTGTTAGGCAGCCTTTATCGTTATGGCCTGATGGAAGATAAAAAAGCCGGTTCTGTCACCGTACGGCGTCCTCAAGAGGCTCTGTTGTGGAGAAGAAATCACTAAAATTTTTAATAAAAAAGGTCGACGGCAATTCACGCTGCCGACCTTTTTATTTTTACTGATCTACTTTGACAAATGTTCCCTTTGGAAAGCACAATTCTACCTTAGTAAATTCTCCCTGCTTTGATGTAATGGTCAGAGTAAGCCCCAATTTATCGGCCAAACGATGGCATAAATAAAGCCCGATTCCAGTGGATTTTTTCCCAATCCTGCCGTTTTGACCAGTAAATCCCTTTTCAAACACCCGTGGAAGATCGCTTTCCTCGATACCGATGCCGTTGTCCTCTACACAAAGGCGCACCCCGTTTTGGATGTCCTCCGCCCAGATGCGGATACTTGAGCCGTTCTCTTTTCGGTACTGAACGGCGTTGATCAGCAGTTGATCCAGAATAAATTCCAGCCATTTGCTATCGGTATACACCGTCTTTTCCAGTCCCTCTGTTTGGATGCTCATCTGATTGCTCAGAAGGATGCGCTTATTTTGCGCGATAGCCGCGTGGACGCATTGACAAAGGGGAACCTCTTTGATGAGATAATCCTTTTCTACATTTTCGCTTCGGGCGTAGAAAAGCGCCTGTTCTACGTATCGTTCTGTGCTCTCCAGCTCGGACAGTATCTTCCTGGTGGTGTCCGACCGATTGTTTTCACAGATCAGTTTGATGGCCGAAATAGGTGTTTTGATCTCGTGAACCCATTGTTCAATGTAATCTTTATAGTCCCGCCGCTCGTGTTGGATGCTAGTGATACGTTCCATCATGGACTTATTGGCCATGCGAAGCAGGGTATAAAACTGCTGGTCCTGGACGGATACCGGTTTCTCCATGACTTCGGCAATAAGATAACGCTGTTCTAAGCTACCAACGGTCTCCATAAGGCGGTCAAAATACCGCTTGCGCCCTAGATATCCCCCGATTAGAATAGCCGCCAGCAGCAGAACCCAGGCCAGCAGGATGAGCAGTACACTTCCTATCTCATTGCCCAAAGCTATGAGATAAAACGCTAGGAAAAACATACACAGGATATTGAGAATAATGGTCAGCGCCTTGTCCTTTGCATATTCAAAAAAAGTCATATCATGTATCCCTGTCCCCTCTTGGTGGAAATAAGATCTTTCATCCCAATGTTTTCCAATTTTCTGCGGATACGAGTGATGTTGACGCTTAAAGTATTGTCGTCCACAAACATCTCATTATCCCACAGATACTCGATAATATCAGCCCGGGAGACAATCAGCCCATGGTGAAGGAAGAGGTAATGTAGGATTTTTAGTTCGTTCTTGGTCAATTCCACGCTTTTCCCTTGGTAGGACACTGTCCCTGCCGCCACATTGAGATCCAATCCCCGGTAGGTCAGGCCGTGGTCGGCAAAGGAATCGGGATAGGCCCTTTTGAGCAGGGCGGCAATGCGTGCCAGCAGAATGGATGAATTGTAAGGCTTGGTAATAAAATCATCTCCGCCCAAGGTGATGCTGGAAAGTTCATCCATATCGGTGGCGCGGCTGGTGACAAAGATAATAGGTACCGAGGAAAAACTCCGGATTTCAGTACACATCTGAAATCCATCCTTGCCCGGCAGATTGATGTCTAACAGAATCAGATCCGGTTTTTCCTGTTTTACAAAATCCGCTACCTGATAAAAAGAGGGCGGTGTTACCACATCATATCGATTGTTTCGCAAAAGCAAGGCCAGCTCCTCCCGGATACTGGGATCGTCTTCCACAAGCATCAGCTTCGGCATAATAGGCGTGCTCCTTTCTCTCCCGCAAAATGGTGAAAAGCCCTGACGGCACAGTAAGGCCGCCAGAGCTCCCTTATTTCATTCACTTATGACTTTTGTTTTTGTTGTTCCCCCTGCTCTTCAGGCTGTTCTACTGTGACACAAGCCTCCACAAGACGGCGGCCGTCGGTTTTGGTAACCGTAACCTGAAGAATATCAAAGGTGAATTCATCTCCCTTTTCCGGGATATGTCCCAACTGTTCCGCCGCCCAGCCGCTGACCGTCACCGAATCAAGGCCCAGGTCGTCCACCGTTACATCCATGTTGAGATATTCAAACATCTCGTCCAAATTGGCGTTGCCGGCCACCAGATAACGGGAATCGTCAATCTTCTTGAAAAATTCAATGATTTCGTCGTGCTCATCCCAGATCTCGCCTACCAGCTCCTCTAAAATATCTTCCATGGTGACAATACCCATCGTTCCGCCGAATTCATCCACCACCACAGCCAAGTGGGAATGATTCTTTTGCAGCGTGCGCAACAGATCGGAAATCTTAATGGAAGGCGACACATACAGTACCCGCTGGATGACCGGCAGGATGGTGTTGCGATGGTTGTACATCTGGATGTAAAAATCCTTTTCGTGGATGACGCCAATAATGGCGTCGATGTTGTCCTTGTAAACAGGAAGGCGGGAATAATTGGTCTTAACAAAAATCTCCTGCAAATCCTCCATGGAGATATACTGGTTGACTGCCACCAGCTGCACCCGGGGAGTCAAAATATCCTGGGCCTCCAAGTCGTCGAATCCGATGGCCGACCGGATCAGATCCCCTTCGGTTTCCTTGATGCCGCCGTCCCGTTCCACTTCGTCCACTACCGTTAGGAGTTCTTCCTCGGTCATACCCTCGCTTTTTTTCAGGCGGAAGATCTTAGCAAGCAGCTTCTTCCACTGGGAAAACAAGAAATTAATGGGAGTCAGTACCACCAGCAGCACCCTCATAATGGGAGCGCTAAAATAGGCAAAGGACTCCGGCGCCTCCTTGGCAAGGCTTTTCGGGGAAACTTCGCCGAAGATCAGCACCACCACCGTCATCACCGCAGTAGACAGGGTAACGCCTGCGTCGCCAAAATAGGTGGTAAAGATAACGGTAGCCAACGAAGCGGCGGCGATGTTTACAATGTTGTTGCCCACCAAAATGGTAGAAATCAACTTATCGTAATTGTCGATCATGGAGAGGATCATGGCCGCTCTCTGATCGCCGTTGCCAGCCTTATTCTTGATGCGGATTTTATTGAGGCTGGAAAAGGCCGTTTCCGTGGCGGAAAAATATGCCGACAATGTCACCAAAATTGCTAACGCGATGATGGACCCTATACTGCCGTTGGACACAAAAAACACTCCTACACTTTTTTCAAAATTGTCAACTAAATTTTTTTCATTATAGCATTTCCAAAACAGCGCGTCAAACAGTACTTCCCTTGACAAAAACCATCGGGAAGGCTATACTTTCCTTAGTTAAAGCGATGCAATCTAGTGGAATGGAGGATGCCATATCATGCAAGACGTCATCAAAGCGTTGTACCAAGTGGTACTGGAGCGCAAAGCCCAGCCGCAAGAGGGATCCTATACCTGCTATCTCTTTGAACAAGGAGTGGATAAGATCCTGAAAAAGGTGGGCGAGGAAAGCTCTGAGGTCATTATTGCCGCAAAAAATGGAGAGAATAACGACACTGCCAATGAAATTTGTGATTTGCTGTATCATCTGCTTGTGCTGATGGCCGAGCAAGGCATTTCGGTGGAAGAGGTGGGCGCTATTTTAGAGCAGCGCCGTCAGAAAATCGGTAATTTGAAGAAGTTCCACCAGACCGACCATAATTCTTAATGTCGTCTCGTTTTTATTGTATCAGCGCATTGGCTTTTTTAGTCAATGCGCTTTTCTTATTTTTGAGGAGGTTCTCTTATGGAAATCAAGGTCATTCGCCATAACAAAAAAGAGTTTTTGGATCTGCTTCTTTTGGCCGACGAACAAGAAACTATGATCGACCGATACCTGGATCGAGGTGAGATGTTCGCCCTATTTTATCAAGGGAAAGCGGTTTGTGTCTGTGTCGTCACGGAGGAAGGGAAAGGCGTGTATGAAATCAAGAATCTCGCTACCCGTCCCGAACATCAGAGAAAGGGATTTGGCAGGCAGATGATCCAGTTTGTATTGGATCATTACAAAAAGGACGGTACAATCCTGCTGGTCGGTACGGGGGACAGCCCCCTTACCATCCCATTTTATGAGCGATGCGGCTTTTCTATCTCTCATCGGGTCAAGGATTTTTTTGTGGAAAACTACGACCATCCCATCTATGAGGACGGTGTGTTGTTGCGGGATATGGTCTATCTGAAACGGGGTTTCTAAAAGATTCCCCACTCTTACAAAATTGAAAGAGTGGCGTAAGATACATCGATACCAACGTCCTAGGGACCATGCTACAATGGAAGGCGAGGTGATTTTTGTGAAAGAGATTTTGCATATTGAAAATGTGGAAAAATACTATGGCAAACAGGGTAACGTCACCAAAGCCATTGACGATATCAGTTTATCCGTCTACGAGGGGGAGTTTATCGGGATCATGGGGGCGTCCGGGTCGGGCAAGACCACCC
>CALCVR010000332.1 GCA_937905915.1 uncultured Eubacteriaceae bacterium | reverse complement strand
GTTCCAGCCTCGTCTCCCTCAGCCAGCTGGCGCGCATCGAGGATCATATGAAACGCATTCTGGTCCAAATGGCAGAAACGCTGCATGAGGGAAAAATCCCTCCCTCGCCCATCCATGGGAATGGAATCGACGCCTGTCAATACTGCCCCTACCACGCCGTGTGCGGTTGGGAAAAGGGGGATGCTTTCCGTCCCTTAAAGAGCATGAAAAACGACCAAGTGTTTGATGTTATCCGCCAGGAGGAAGGAGGGGATATCCATGAGTAACGCCAAGTGGACGCCGGAACAATACGACGCCATCACCACCCGCGGGGGTTCTTTGCTGGTGTCGGCGGCGGCCGGATCGGGCAAGACCGCTGTTCTTGTGCAGCGGGTAATCGAACGCATTACCGACGAAAAAAATCCCTGCGACATCGACCGGCTTCTGGTGGTGACCTTCACCCGGGCAGCGGCGGCAGAAATGCGCGGCCGTGTGGCGGCCCGTCTGACCGAACTGCTGTCCCAGAATCCTCATGATCCCAATCTCCACCGCCAAAAGATGCTGTTAGGCAATGCGCGTATTTGCACCGTGCACAGCTTTTGCGCCGATCTTGTGCGGGAACATTTCCATCTTCTCGGCATTGCCCCTGATTTTAAACTGGCTTCTGATGCGCAAATGGCTCTTTTACGCCAGCAGGCTGCGGAACAAACGGTGGAACACTTTTATGAACTTGGGGATCCATCCTTTTCCGATCTGGCCGACCTATTGGGCGCCAGGCGGGCCGATACGCCTCTTATCCGCGTGGTGGACCGATTGTACGAATTTGTGCGGTCCCATCCCTTCCCTGAACAGTGGATGCAGGAGAAGGCTTCGGAGTACCGCAATGCCTCCCCCATCCGCGACACAAAATGGGGAAAGGCCGCCTTCTTATATGCTCAAAGCGCAGTTGATTACTGTAAGAACACTTTGATGTCCTGCCGCGCCTCCCTCTCTATGGATGCCGCAGTGGACGCCGCCTTCTCCCCCTCCTTTTGTGCCATGGAGGAGGTACTTGGGAGGCTTTCTCAGGCGTTGGAACAGCAAAAGTGGGATGCATGCTGTGCACTTTTGCAGTCGGCATCCTTTGAGCGTCAAAAGCCCATCAAAAAAGGGGAAGGCGGTCCCTTAAAAGAGCGGGCGTCAGCCGTTAAAAAGGAGGTTTCCTCCATTCTTTCCCGTCTTCAGTCGCTGTTCTCCATGTCGGAAGAGGAACATCTGGAGGATTTAACCGCCCTGGCCCCGCTGGTGGATGTGCTTATGAAAACGGTGGCTTTCTACAGCGATACGTTGGATGCCCTCAAATCCGACCGCAAGCTGCTGGACTTTGGGGATTTGGAACATCTGGCCCTGCGGATTTTAGTGGAGCCCCAGTTGGACGGATACCGTCAAACCCAAGAAGCTCTGGACATCTCCTCCCGTTTCGATGAGGTTCTAGTGGACGAATATCAAGATACCAACGAAGCGCAGGATATGATCTTCCGGGCGGTATCCCAAAAGGAGGATAATCTCTTTATGGTTGGCGACGTCAAGCAAAGCATCTATCGTTTCCGCCAGGCCATGCCGGAAATTTTCCTACGCCGCCGCAATGAATTCCCCCCTTTGAAGGATGGGAATTTCCCCGCTAGAATCACATTAGACCGTAACTTTCGCAGCCGCAAAGGCGTCACCGATGGAGTCAATTTTGTCTTTTCTCAGCTGATGTCCCGTGAATTGGGCGAACTGGATTATAATACTGAAGAAGCTCTGGTGTGCGGCGCAAACTATTCCTTCCCTGCCGACGACGTCACCGAGATGGCGCTCATCTCCTACGACAGCGCCGAGGATTCCAGGGATCAGGCCGAGGCCAAGTGGATCGCCGCCCGAATCCGCCGTATGGTGGACGAAGGAGTGCTGGTCTCCGGACCGGATGGTCCAAGGCCGGCGTCCTACCGGGATTTTTGTATCCTACTGCGCAGCAAAGAGGCCCGGGCCCCTCTTTATGTGGAACAGTTGGAGTTTCTGGGGATCCCTGCCCACGCCGATATTTCTGGAGGCTTTTTTGAAACCAAAGAAATCGCCGCCGTTCTCTCTCTGCTCCGCGTTGTGGACAACCCGCTCCAAGACATTCCTCTTCTGGCCGCGCTGATGTCCCCCATCTTCGGCTTTACCCCTGACGATTTGGCTGATATCCGGCTCACGGATCAAAAAACTTCTCTTTACAGCGCTCTGGTACAGCGAGCCGATACCGATGACAAATGCCGCCGCTTTTTGGATACGGTATCCTATCTGCGCGCCTTGGCCTCTACCTTGCCGGCCGATCAATTGATACTTCGTCTCTATGAATATCTTTCCTACTCGGCTTTGATACAAGCCATGCCAGGGGGAGATATTCGCCGCCTCAACCTGAATCTTCTCCTGGATTATGCCCGGCGGTTTGAGCACAATGGCCATCGAGGCCTCAGCGATTTCATCGGCTTTTTGGATCGGTTGGAACAATCCGGCAGTGATCTTCCCCCTGCCAGCGCCCTTCCCCCTGCGGCCGATGTGGTGCGTATTTTGAGCATCCACGGATCCAAAGGCTTGGAATTCCCCATCTGCATTGTGGCGGGATGCAGCGTAGCCTTTAACCGAAGCGATGTCAGCGGTTCTTTCCTCCTGCATCCAGAGCTGGGGGTGGGATGCAAGCGCCGCATGCCGGACGGACGCCAGTTTACCGCCCTCCCGCGGGAAGCCGTAGCTCTCGAAATTGAGCGTGGCTTTTTGTCCGAGGAGATGCGGGTGCTGTATGTGGCAATGACCCGGGCCAGGGAGAAACTGATCCTCACCATGGCCCTGGAGGATCCGGAGTCCACCGTGTCCGCTTTGGCATCCAGTTTACCTGCAAAAGGTCCCATTCCTCCTTTTGTGCTGCGCCGGTGTAAAGGATACTCCGACTGGCTTATTTTGTGCGCCCTCCGCCATCCTGACGGCCAAATTTTGCGAGAATTGGCTTGCCAGCCCGGTCTTTCCACTGTGCAGGCGGAGGGAAGTCTTAGAATCCTATTGGAAAAGCCCCCTTCTGTTTCGCATCCGGCAGAGGAGGAAACTTCGTCTTGTTCCCCAGACCCAGAGTTTTCCCACCTGCTTCGCCAGCGTTTTGGCTGGAAATACCCTTATGAATATCTTAGTCATATTCCATCCAAGTTAGCGGCGTCTGAACTGCTTACCCGGCGCATCCGGCCAGAAGATGTTGCTTCCTCCACTCCAGCTTTTGCCGAAGGGCGTCCGCTCAACGCCGCCCAGCGTGGCACCGTACTACACGCCTTCTTGCAAGTATCCGACTGGGAAAAGGCTTCTGTGCATCTGGAGGATGAGGTGAACCGGTTGGTATCCTTAGGGCGGTTTTCCCAAAAAGAGGCCGATTGCATCGATCTAAACCGGGTGAAACACTTTTTTAAAAGCCCACTTTACCGTCGCATTATACAGGCTGATAAGGTTCACAAGGAGATGCAATTCTATGTTTTTCTCCCTCCCTCCTACCTAGATTCCACTGTTTCAGACAGTGGAGAACAGCAAGTGGTGCTTCAGGGTGTCGCCGACCTGGTTCTGGAGGAAAAAGATGGGCTTGTCCTAGTGGACTACAAAACCGACGCCATTCTGGACCCTGAAATTTTACGGCAACGGTATACCATGCAGCTGCGGCGTTACGCCTATGCTATGGAGCAAGTGTTGGAGAAACCCGTAAAAGAGCTGCTGCTCTACTCCTTCTCCCTGGGCCAAACCATAGAAATCCCAAAAGAATAAAAGGCGCAAAAAACTCCCGCTCGTCTAAGAAGGATCTTTCTTCTTGGCGAACGGGAGTTTTTCTATTTTTTCATAAGAAAACGGCCCTGGACTGTACATCCAGGGCCAAAAACAGTTTCTTAATCAGTCTAAGAAGTCCTTGAGCTTTTTGCTGCGGCTGGGATGGCGCAGTTTGCGCAGAGCCTTGGCTTCGATTTGGCGGATACGTTCACGGGTGACGTTAAACTCCCGTCCCACTTCTTCCAGTGTACGGGACCGGCCGTCCTCCAAACCGAACCGCAGGCGAAGCACCTTTTCCTCACGGGGAGTCAATGTACTAAGCACGGTGGAAAGCTGTTCTTTCAGCAGGGTATGGGATGCTGCCTCTGCCGGAGCCGGGGCGTCGTCATCGGGGATAAAGTCGCCTAAGTGGCTGTCCTCCTCCTCGCCAATAGGGGTTTCCAGCGAAACGGGTTCCTGGGCTACCCGCATGATCTCCCGCACCTTGGTGACCGGCATATCCAGCTCCACGGCGATTTCTTCCGCCGTAGGCTCATGACCGCTCTTATGAAGCAGGGAACTGCTTGCTTTTTTCACCTTATTGATGGTTTCCACCATGTGCACTGGGATACGGATGGTCCTAGCCTGGTCGGCAATGGCGCGGGTGATGGCCTGCCGGATCCACCAAGTGGCATAAGTGGAAAACTTAAATCCCTTTGTATAGTCAAACTTCTCTACTGCTTTGATAAGTCCCAGATTGCCCTCTTGGATCAAATCTAAGAACTGCATGCCACGGCCCACATAGCGTTTGGCAATGCTGACCACCAAACGCAGGTTTGCCTCTGACAGACGCTTGCGTGCTGCCGGATCGCCTGCCTGGATCCGCATGGCTAATTCCACTTCTTCCTCCGGTGTGAGAAGCGGCACACGGCCGATTTCCTTGAGATAGACCTTAACCGGGTCGTCAATAGCAATGCCTTCGGTGCTTAAGACACTCTCTAAATCCTCATCGCCTGCACCGGAGTCGGATGCCAACGCCACATCGGCCGTTGGATCGCTAAAGTCGTCTACAATTTCAATATTCTGGCTTTCCAGATTATCGTAGAGTTTTTCCATTTGCTCGGTGTCAAAGTCCAGCTCCTCCAACGCATCCAGGATCTCCTGCATGGTCAGTTTTCCCTTTGCTTTTCCCTGATCCACCAGTTCTTTGAGGGCATTTTTCTTGTTTTCAGTAGCGGCCATTGGCTAACATCCTTTCTTTTTCAGCGACGATATATAGGCAGCACATTCCTCCGGACTCATGGAGGCAATGTCTTTCACTTGATTTTTTTCGTATTCCTGTAGCACTGTTTCCATGCAGTCGTCCAGTTCCTGCAATCGATCTCCTGTATTTTGAAGGGCGGCGCGGCGGGCTGCAATACCAGAGATGCTGGACATCTCCTCCACCGAGAACTGTTCCCCCAAATCGGCAAGCAGCATGGCAGGATCGGTAACGCCGGTCTCCAGTTCTCTGCACACCGCCCCGTAAACCCGGCGATGGAACGACGTAAGAAAGCGGCTGCTCGGCAGCTTATTTTTCACGCGGGAGAGGTAATCGGGATTTTGCATGAGGATGGCCAGGATGATCTCCTCCGCCCGGGCGGCACGGGGGTATTTGCTGCGGTCGGGGTTGACGTGATCGCCGTACCCAGCCGTCTGTTTTTGGATTTCCCGAAACTGCTGGCGCTTTTGAATGCGATTGTTTTTCCGCCTCTGATCTCGGACCTGGCCCAGCAATGTATCTTGAGATACCGACAGTTCCTGCGCCAATCGTCCGGCGTAAATCTCACACTCCAACGGATTCTCGATGGTAGCAAGTATCTTGACGGCCTCCTCTAAAAATCCCACATTGCCGTCAGGTGTGGTTAAATCAAATCGATTTTTCACCGTTTGAAGCCGGTAAGTCACATCCCCTTCGGCACCCTCTACCAACAGGTGGAACCGTTCAGGACCGTTGCGGCGGATGAATTCGTCCGGATCCTTGCCGTCAGGCAAATTGAGAAGCCGAACCTTTAACCCTGCATCCCGCAGGATGCCGATGTCCCGCGCCACCGCTTTGAGGCCCGCTTCATCCGCGTCGCCGGCCACCACGATTTCCGGCACATACCGGGCCATGAGACGTGCCTGCTGCGGAGTTAACGCCGTTCCCAAAGCGGCTACGGCATTGTGAAATCCCGCTTGGTGCATGGCGATAACATCCATATATCCTTCGGCCAGGATTAAAAAGCCGTCCTTGGCATTTTTCGCCAAGTTCATCGCGAAAAGGTTCATGGTTTTCTTATAAACCATGGTGTCAGACGTATTGATGTATTTGGGTTTGGTGTCGTCCAGTACCCGGCCGCCAAAACCGATGACATTGCCGCGCAAATCGATAATGGGGAAAATAACCCTATTTCGGAATTTATCGTAATGGCCGCCGCTGCGGCGCGCAATCAAAAGATCGGCCATCTGGGCCTCTTCGGGAGAGTATCCTTTTGATCGAAGATAACGGGCCAAAGTATCCCAACTATCCGGTGCGAATCCAAGCCCAAACCGCTTAATGGTCTGGTCGGAAAGGCCCCTGTTGTGAAAATACTGGAGCCCGGCCTCACCGGCAGGCGTATACAAGGTATGGTAAAAGAAGCGGGCAGCCGCTCGGTTGATCTCCAGGATAGAGGCCTTGAGCTTTGCCTGGCTGTCGTCTATTTGATCCTCCGGCATGGAAAGACCTGACCGGCCGGCCAAAAAGCGCACCGCTTCCAAATAGTCCAAGTTCTCAATGCGGCGGATAAAAGTAATAGCATCCCCCGATGCGCCGCATCCAAAGCAGTAAAAGGTATTGTTTTCTGGGTAAAGGGTAAAGGAAGGCGTTTTTTCACTGTGGAAAGGACAAAGTCCCACTAAGTTCCTACCGCGCCGTTTGAGATTGACATAGGAGGAAACCACGCTTTCAATATCATTGCGGGCTTTGAGTTCCATCATAAAGCTTTCGGGCAACGGCAAAAAAAGACCTCCTTTTTACATTTCACAGGTTTGCGTCCGGATGGTATCCTATGCGCTGGACGCCTCTGATATGCACATTGGACTTTATTTTGGCTTCATACGGCTAAATACTCCACCGTTTGGGCACATAAAGCGACTCAAATGTTTGAACAGCATATTGATCGCTCATGCCGGCAATGTAGTCCAGCGCCGCGCGCTCTTCTCCATCCCGGTCCCGGATCAGGGCAAATTCACCGGGCAACTTGTCTGGATGCATGACGAAATGGCAGTAAAGAT
>CALCVR010000331.1 GCA_937905915.1 uncultured Eubacteriaceae bacterium | reverse complement strand
TGGAGGGGCGCCCACCGAACAACCGCACTGGGGACAGTATAAGAAATCGTCCTGAAGAGGATGCCCGCATCTGGGACAAAAATCCTTGTCCGGCTCGGTAAGGGAGCGAAGATGGCGCGCCTCAATTGGCACAAAGTGACCCTGACGCCAAGCATTGCCCACCGTGGGATCCAGGGCGAACAAAGAGGAACAGTTGCAACACAACGCCTGATAGTGCTTGTGAAATTTAGCCACCGGGATGAAAAACAACTCAAAGCTATCGTAATCCCGATAAAGCTGAAACACCGCTTCTTTGTTACAGTGGGGACAGGTCAGAGTGACCTTTGCGATGGGCTCCATTTTTTGATTGATCCAAAAACTCCCAAAAAAGAACATAATCTTCACCTATGTCTATAGTATAATCAAAGGCAAGGTTTGTCAATGTTTTTACAAAGAGAGTGAATGAGTATGAAATGCAATGGAATACGATTTTGCGCCATGTTATTGACCATCCTGCTGTTATTATCCGGATGCGGAACATGGGAACAAATGCCGTCGTCTGAAATGCAAGCCGCAAGCGGTATTGCATGGCCTACCGGCGGGGGAGACGAGCAAAGCATTGATACGCAATTCCCACAGTCGGCTTTGCTATCTACATCTGCGATGTCCCAAGGGGATCAGCCCACACAAGCGGAGATGTCCGAGGAATTGAAAGGAATTTGGATTTCCTACACAAATCTTCAAATCAAAGGATTGGATCAAAATGGCGTCAAAGCCCGGATGGACGAGATCATGACAAATGCCAAGAATTTTGGCTTCAACGCCGTATTTTTACAGGTTCGTCCCTATGCCGACGCCATTTATCCCTCTCGCTATTTTCCGTGGTCGGATCTTGTGACCGGGGAACAGGGAAAAGATCCGGAATTTGATCCTCTGGCCATAGCGGTGGAAAGCGCCAGAGCCAATGGATTGGCCATCCATGCCTGGATCAACCCTTATCGAATCCAGGTTAACATCGAGGGAGGAACGCAACCGGCTGCCTTAGCGGCCGAAGGGCCCTATACTCAATGGGTGCAGGACGGCTTAGTGGTAGAGCTGCCCAGTGGGCGTTATTTTAATCCGGCCATGGATGGAGTCAAACAATTGATCGCCAATGGAGCGGCTGAAATTGTGCAAAACTACGGGGTAGATGGCATCCACTTTGACGATTACTTTTACCCCGATGATTTTGGCGAAAGCGATGCTGCCCAATATGAAGCGTATCAGCAGAATGGAGGGGATTTATCCCGAGACGATTGGCGACGTCAGCAGGTAAACGATATGGTAAAATTGGTACATGATACGGTAAAAGCGGTCAAAAGCGACTGCTTGTTTGGCATTAGTCCAGCCGGAAACATCCAAAACAACTATGCGGCTAAGTTTGTAGATGCAGCCAAATGGGGAAGCGAAGAGGGATATGTGGATTATCTTTGTCCACAGCTTTACTATGGTTTTCAAAACAGCAGTTTGCCCTTTGAACAGCTGGCAGATCAGTGGAGCCAATTGGTGACGTCCCCTGGCGTCAAACTGTATATCGGCCTCGCAGCCTATAAGACCGGGGAAGAGGATGGGTACGCCAAAGAGGGCAAGGCTGAGTGGCAACAAAACAATAATATCTTGTCCCGGCAGATTGAGTTATCACGGCAATTAAAGGGGTATGGAGGAGTAATTTTATTCCACTACGATGCTGTATTTGATCCCGCGGCAGGGGACATCAGAAAACAGGAAATGGAATCGGTTAAAGCGCTGTTTGCACAATAAGCTTTGGAAAAACCATCCGCCCCGGCATAGTGGGCGGATGGTTTTTGAACTTGAACAGGCATTATCGGCGGATAGAACAGAAGGATTTCCAGGCTTTGGAACTGACTATTGTATTATAGCGGCAAAAATGATAAAATGAAAAAATAGGAATTTGAGAGGACGGGTTTGCTTGAGCCGCAAAAAATGGGTTTTAGCCGGTTATAATAAACAAATAGCCAAAGAGTTGTATGGATCCAGCCAATTTTCGGAAATCCTAAGCATTCTCTTGGCCGAGCGCGGCTTTACCGACGCGCAAAAAGCAGAGCAGTATGTAACCTGCCAAGCGGAATTATGCGATCCGTTTTCCCTTTTGGATATGGACAAAGCCGTCAGACGCATTGAGCAGGCCCTGGATCAATTTGAACGCATTGCGGTTTACGGCGACTACGATGCCGACGGTGTGACAGCCACCGCTCTTTTGTATCAATACCTGTCCTCCCGCGAAGCTGACGTTCTTTATTATATCCCGGAGCGGGAGGGGGAAGGATATGGCCTCCATACCTCTTCCATCGATGCCCTTCATGAACAGGGGGTATCCCTTATCGTCACCGTGGACAACGGCATCTCAGCGGTTGAAGAAGTACGATACGCCGCCTCCTTAGGGATGGATGTGGTCATCACCGACCATCATCAGCCGGGCGACGCATTGCCTCAGGCGGTTGCCGTGGTGGATCCGCATCGCATTGACTGTCCCAGCCCGTTTAAGGATTTTGCCGGGGTGGGCGTGGCCTTTAAACTGGTGCAGGCGCTGGAGGGGGAAGATCCCTCCATAGCGCTTGACCAGTATGCCGATTTGATTTGCATCGGCACCATTGGGGATGTAGTTCCCTTGACGGGGGAAAACCGGGTTTTGGCAGGCCGGGGCCTCAAAGAATTATCCCAGGGCAGCCGATTTGGCATCCAAGCGATGCTGGACGCTGCCGGACTCGGCGGACAGGAGTTGACGGGAGCCAACGTAGCATTTATTTTAGCGCCCCGCATCAATGCTGCCGGACGTGTTGCATCGCCTCAGTTAGCCGCCCGTCTTCTGTTGGCAGAGGATGAGGAGGAAGCTGAAGGCTTGGCTCTCCAGATCGAGGACGCCAACCGCCGGCGTCAACAAATAGAAGGGGAAATTTCTCTTCAAGTGACCGAAATGCTGGCAAAGGAGCCGGAGCGGGCACTTGACAGGGTCATTGTATTGGCTGGCGAAGGATGGCATAAAGGGGTCATTGGAATTGTAGCCTCCCGCTTGGTGGAAAAGTATGGACGTCCCTGTATCCTCTTATCGATAGAAGGGGACACCGCCCAAGGTTCCGGCCGCAGTATCGCCGGCTTTTCTCTTTACAAGGCGCTCAGTCAAAGCAGCCAGCATTTACTTCGCTTTGGCGGCCACACTATGGCGGCCGGCATGAATTTAAAGGTAGATCAAATCGACGCCTTTCGTCAGGCCATTAACCGATATGCAGCTACTATAGATCCTTTTCCCATTCCGGAATTGAAATTGGATTGCCGGTTGAAACCGTCGGCACTGTCGGTGGAGGCCATCCGGGATTTATGCATGTTGGAACCATTTGGTTCGGGCAATCCAAAGCCGGTATTTGGCCTAAGTTCCATGCGTTTGGATGACGCGCAGCCCTTGGGCGGAGGCAAACATGTAAAGTTATCGCTGTCCCGGGATGGACGAACCGTATCGGCGGTGCAATTCCGGCAGGAGTTTGACCGCTTCCCCTACCGGACTGGGGAGATGCTGGATGTGGCCGTCCAGTTGGAAGAAAATCAATTTCGCGGGGACATCAGCTTGTCGGTGTTTGTAAAGGACATCCGGCATCATGGCTTGGATGTCTCTGCTTATTTGGAACAAAAACGGATATACGAATGTTATCGCCGTGGGGAACAGCTTGAGCCCCAGCAGTGGGAAACCTTATATCCAAAGCGGGATCAAATGGCCAAAATGTATCGTTACCTTAGAACGATAGGAGAATTCTATGGACCTTGCGCTATCCTGTGGAACCGTTTGGAAGGCATCCATTGCGCTACTTTATTGGTTGGGCTGGATGTCTTTGACGAAATGGGACTTTTGACCCATACATTGTCAGGCGATGATCTGGAAGTATCCCTTTGTCCAACCGATCAAAAGGTGGATTTAAATCAATCTGTCATTTTAAATCAAATGAAAGCGATGCAAAAGTGAGGTGAGCGGTCATGGAAGCGTTAAAAATGCTGATTGACAAAATGAAAAAAACCGAACGTCCTTATGATTTTGAAACTATTGAAAAGGCGTATCAATATGCCCAAAGTGCCCATGAGGGACAGAGGCGTCAGTCGGGAGAGCCTTATTTTATTCATCCGGTAGCAGTAGCCACCATTCTAGTGGAGCTGGGGATGGACACGGAATCCATTGTGGCCGCTTTGCTTCACGATGTCGTGGAGGATACCGAGTGCAAGCTCAGCGATATTGGGGAGATGTTCGGCCCGGAAGTGGCGGCTTTGGTGGATGGCGTCATGCTGTTAGCTATGTCGGAAGACATCCGTGTCATCATCATCAAGCTGGCCGACCGGCTGCATAATATGCGTACTCTCCAGTACTTGCCGGAACAGAAGCGGCGTGATAAAGCTAGGGAGACCATGGACATCTATGCTCCCATCGCCCATCGCCTTGGTATCCGGGCGGTGAAAGAGGAGTTGGAGGATTTATCCATTCACTATCTCGACCCGGTGGCCGTCCAAGAGATTGAAGAAAATCTCAACATGCGTAAAAATGACCGGGAAGATCTGCTCAATTCCATCAAAGAAAAGATCATGGCGCGGCTCAAGGAGCTTAATTACACCAATGTCTACATGGAGGGCAGGGTCAAAAGCGTCAATGGAATCTACCGGAAGATGATCATCCAAGGCAAGGCCTTTGAGGAAATTTATGATATTTACGCTGTCCGCATTATTGTGGAGACCGTCACCGAATGCTATAACATTTTAGGCGTCATTCACGACATTTTTCATCCTATTCCCGGCCGGTTCAAAGACTATATTTCCACTCCAAAACCAAATATGTACCAGTCCTTACACACCACTGTGATTGGTAAACGCGGCATCCCCTTTGAGGTGCAGATCCGCACGTGGGAGATGCATCACACGGCCGAATACGGCATCGCCGCCCACTGGAAGTACAAGCTGGGCCTCAAGGGACAGGATAAACGAGATAACCGACTTTCTTGGATCCGACAGATGCTGGAAAACCAGAAGGATGTGGAGGATGTAGAAGATATCGTCCGCTCCATCAAATCCGATTTGGCGCCTGAGGAGGTCTTTGCTTTTACTCCCAAGGGGGATGTCATCAGCATGCCCATCGGGGCCACCGTCATCGACTTTGCTTACACCATCCATACCGCCGTAGGCAACCGGATGGTGGGGGCCAAGGTAGACGGCCGCATTGTGCCCATCGACCACAAGGTCAAAACAGGGGAGATTGTGGAGATCATCACCACGTCGTCGCCGGGTCATGGCCCAAGCCGCGATTGGCTCAAGATCGTCCAAACTGGCCAGGCGCGCAACAAAATCCGCCAATGGTTCAAGAAGGAACGGCGGGAGGAAAACATCATCGAGGGAAAAACCGAGATGGAGCGGGAATTCAACCGCAACGGCATCCATCTGCCCGACAACAAGATGAAAGAATTCCTAGAGGATCTGGCAAAACGTCAGCATTGCAACAACATTGAGGAGCTGTATGCCGCTATCGGATACGGAGGGGTAATGCTGTCCCGCATTATGCCCCGCATCCGGGAAGAGTATCAAAAGATCATCAAATCGGAGGACATGCCGGACGTTCATGAACTGCTATCGGTTTCCCAGGCCAAGACCCCGCGCAACAATGGCGGCGTCATTGTGGAAGGCCTGGAGAATTGCTTGGTCAAATTCTCCCGGTGCTGCAATCCGCTGCCAGGGGATGACATCGTAGGCTTTATTACCCGTGGATACGGCGTCTCCATTCATAAAAGGGATTGTACCAATGTCCCAGAGGACTTCAGTAAGGCCGAAGAACCGGAGCGCTGGGTCAACGCCCATTGGGACAATCATTCCAGAGGCGAATATAAATGCGATATCAACGTAGTGGGCAACAACCGCCGTGGGATGCTGGCTGATCTGACATCTCAGTTGGCGGTGATGCACATCATGATCCACGCCATCAATGCCCAGGAAAACAAACAAGGCCAGGTAGTGGTCAGCGTCACCATCGGCGTCAATGGACAGGAACATGTCAACAGCATCTTAAACCGCCTTGCCAAGATCAAAGGCGTTGTATCGGCCCAACGGGCGTAAGGAGTCGACAATATGAGAGCAGTATTGCAGCGGGTGACCCATGC
>CALCVR010000330.1 GCA_937905915.1 uncultured Eubacteriaceae bacterium | reverse complement strand
CATACGCCCCGCCGGTCCTCCTCCGACCTGGAACGCACTACCATTCCCTTGAGCACTAGACGGTTGATGGATGTGGTCAATGTGCTGACAGTGATATGCAGTGCCGCAGCCACTTCGCTCATGCTTTTGTGGGCGTTGGTGCCGATGGCCTCCATGGTGTGGATTTCATTGGCCGAAATAAAGTCCTTTGTGGAAACACGGACTGCTGATTCCTCCACCTTTAAGATTTCATTAAAGGTCTGAACCAAAAGCCGGTCCACATCCTCATGGGCGTAATGCAATGTTTTCCCTCCACACTTGGGGCGGATGTGGGACATCCGTCGGCATTTTTGCGCATTTTGGGGCATAAGACCTGTCCCCATCAAAATGCGCGGAACCTCTGGTACCGCTGATTGCTCAGCTCCTGGGGGGACATAACCTTCATGGCTTCCAGCTCACTTAGGATATATCTCTTCATAGCCTTAGCGGTTTCGGCCGGCTCTTCCCCTTCTTCGATGACCTGATCTACCACCCCTAAGTCGTAAAGCTCGTCGGCCGTGATCTTCATGACCTCGGCCGCTTCCTTGGCCCGGGAAGCGTCCTTCCACAAAATAGCGGCAAAGCCCTCCGGGGAAAGAATGGAGTAAATAGCATTTTTGAGGATGGCTACCTTGTTGGCCACCGCGATGGCCAGAGCTCCGCCTGAACCGCCTTCGCTGATGACAATGGAGATGACCGGTACCGTCAGCTTCATCATCTCCTTGAGGTTGCGGGCAATGGCCTCACCCTGACCACGTTCCTCGGCGCCGACGCCGCAGTAAGCGCCCTGGGTATCGGCTAGGCAGATAACCGGACGATGGAACTTCTCCGCCTGCTTCATAAGACGAAGCGCTTTGCGGTATCCTTCCGGATGGGGGGATCCGAAATTGGGGCGCGATCGGCGGGATTTTGCCCCTTTTCCTCGCCGATGACGGTGACGGGCTGTCCATCCAGCAGGCCGATGCCGCCGATGACCGAGGCGTCGTCGCCGTAGTGACGATCGCCGTGCAGCTCGATGAAGTCGTCAAAAATGGCGTCGATGAAATACTGGGAGGTGGGGCGTCCCGGCATACGGGCCGCTGTGACACGGTCCCATGCCGTCAAATTTTTCTGCTCCATTATTCCACACCTCCTTGCTGCTCATGATGTCTTTTTATCTCTCCCCTAGCCTCGGGGGGCATATGCATATATAGTAGCTTCCACAAGGTGTCCTTCATCTTGGACCGCTCCACAATAATATCCACAAAACCACATTCCTGGGCAAACTCCGCCCTTTGGAAGTTCTGAGGCAGGCGCTGGTTGATGGTCTGCTCAATAACCCGTTTACCGGCAAAACCGATGAGGGCGTTTTTCTCCGCCACAATAATATCTCCCAAGGAGGCAAAGCTGGCGGTAACGCCGCCGGTAGTGGGATCGGTGATGACGGTGATGTAAAGCAAGCCCGCATCGCTGTGCCGCTGCAAAGCGCCGCTGATCTTGGCCATCTGCATGAGGGATACGATTCCCTCCTGCATCCTGGCACCGCCGGAGGTGGCAAAAATCACAACGGGCATGCTGTGCTCCGTAGCGTATTCCACCGACCGGGTGATGCTCTCGCCCACTACGTGGCCCATGCTGCCCATCATAAAATGACTATCCATGATGCACAGCACCGTTTCCAGGCCGTGGATCTTGCCCACGCCGCATACCACCGCTTCCTTAAGCCCCGTTTCTTTGCGATAATACTTGAGCTTTTCCGGATAGTCGGGAAAGTTTAAAGGATCGGATACCTCAATTTCAAAAGGGAATTCCTCAAAAGAACCGGGATCCACCGTCACTTTAAGACGTTCGCCGGCTGTCAGCCGGAAGTGATGGCCGCATGCCGGGCACACCTGGCCGTTTTCCACCACTAGGCGCTCGTACAGCATCCGTTTGCAGGAAGGGCATTTGACCCACAGCTGTTTGGTCACCTTACCGGATGTCTTTGCGGCCGCCGCCTTTTGGGGAGGAGGCAGCACGTCTTTGTTTCGGATAAACAAGTCTTTAATGTTCATTTCTCTTCACCCTTCAGCATGCGTTCAATGGTGCCGGTATCGTAACGTCCCTGCCCAAAGAACTGGCTATTGATGATGCTTTTTTGGAAGGAAACATTGGTATCGATGCCGTTGACAATGAGCTCGGTTAAAGCGCTCTTCATGCGGGCGATAGCCTCGGTCCGATCCCGTCCCCACACGATCAATTTCCCGATCATGGAGTCGTAATAACAGGGAAGATCATAGCCTTGATAAAGTTGGCTGTCAAACCGCACGCCGTTGCCGCCGGGGATAAACAACACATCCACGGTGCCGCTGTCGGGCCGGAAGTTTTGCTCCGGATTCTCAGCGTTGATACGGCATTCGATGGAATGCCCCCGGATAATGACGTCCTCTTGGGAAAAGCTGAGCGCCCGGCCGGAAGCTACTTGGATCTGTTCTTTCACAAGATCCAGGCTGGTCACCATTTCGGTGACGGGATGCTCCACCTGGATGCGGGTATTCATCTCCATAAAATAGAAGTTTCCGTCCGGAGCCAACAAAAATTCCACCGTACCGGGGTTGTGGTATCCCACCGCTTTGGCGGCTTTCACCGCCGCTTCGCCCATACGGGCCCGTAATTCTTCGGTCATCACCGGGGAAGGTGCCTCCTCCAGCACCTTTTGGCGGCGGCGCTGCAAGGAACAGTCTCGTTCTCCCAGGTAAACCGCGTGCCCAAACCGGTCGGCAAAAATCTGGAATTCGATGTGGCGGATACCCCGGAGCAATTTTTCCATATATACCCCGCCGTAGCCAAAGCAAGCCACCGCTTCGGCTGTGGCCGCGGTAAAGGCATCCTCCAGCTCCTCTTCCTTTTCCACCACGCGGATGCCGCGGCCGCCCCCGCCGGCCGCCGCTTTGATGAGCACTGGATACCCGATCTCACGCGCCAGCTCCCGGGCTTTTTCCAGGTCGGTCAATTCGCCGTCCGACCCTGGGATGGTGGGAACGCCGCAGGCTTTCATGGTATCCTTCGCCTTGGACTTATCCCCCAGAAGGCGGATGCTTTCGGCTTCTGGGCCGATGAAGGTCAGTCCGCACTGGTCGCAGATCTCGGCAAATTCCGCGTTTTCCGACAAAAAGCCAAAGCCCGGATGAATGGCGTCGCATCCCTTCATCAGGGCGGCTGAGATAATGTTTTGAATGTTTAAGTAGCTGTCCCCTGCTGAGGGGCCTCCCACGCACACCGTTTCATCGGCCAAATAAGCGTGAAGGCAATCCCGGTCGGCCTCCGACACGATGGCTACCGACTGCACGCCCAGTTCCCGGCAGGCGCGGATAATACGCACCGCGATTTCCCCGCGGTTTGCCACCAATACTTTTGAAAACAAGGGCATTCAACCCCTTTCTACCAATTGCAAAAGCCGCCGGTCGACCTCTTCTCTCCCACCCTGGCTTAAAAATACCCTTGTGGGAGAGAAAGATTGTCCATCGGCGTACTCTCTCCGGCTGCTTTTATAAGGACTTCCCATTTTCGCAGCGCATACTTGTCATTTTATTTAATCATGAAGGTAATCTCGCACTGGCAAGCCAGTTCCCCGTCCACAGTGGCTTTGCAGGAACCCACTCCCACCGGGCCGCGCATACGGGTCATCTCGGTCTCCAGGCGCAGGGTATCCCCCGGTTCTACCATACGGCGGAAGCGCGCCGATTTAATGCCGCCGAAAAAGGCGATCTTACCCTTGTACTCCGGCATAGACAGCGCGGCAACCGCCCCTGCCTGGGCTAGGGCCTCCACAATCAGGACGCCCGGCATAACGGCATGCTCCGGAAAATGTCCCGGAACCCAAAAGTCTTCCTTGACCACATGCTTTTCAGCCACGCAGCGTTTGCCCGGCTCCAACTCCAGCACATCGTCCAACAGCAGGAAGGGGGCGCGATGGGGGATGATCTGCATAATCTGTTCACGGTTCAAAATCATACTCAATTCCTCCTGACGCAGACCAGAGGCTGGCCGTATTCCACCTGGTCGCCGTCCTTGACCAACAGCTCCACAAAGGTCCCGTCTACGTCGCATTCCACTTCATTGATGAGCTTCATGGCTTCGATAGCACACACAATGCTTCCCTTTTTGACCGGGTCGCCCTCTTTGAGCTCAGGACGGTTCATAGACCCAAGGCTATAGAAAATGCCCACCATGGGAGCTTTGACTTCATAAAGTTCTTCCTCGGGCTCCTCCGTCTCTTCAGCCTGGTCGGACACTGCTACGGCCTGAGCGGTGTGTACCTCCACCGGTACATTGACCACAGGAGCCGGCATATTGACGCTTTCCGGGCGTACCGCTGGGATCACCCCGCCGCCGTTTTCCAATTTGATGCGCGTACCGTTTTCTTCTACCTCAAGCGACGCTAAACTTGAAGTAGTCACCATGTTGATCAGCTGTGCTACTAACTGCAAATCCACTGGATCAAACCCCCTTTTTTCTATCGTCAGACCAATGTAACGCTGCCGCTTATAATACGTTCCGTATTATTTCGACTTTTTAATACCAAATACAGATTTTCTTACAGACGTTTTCTGTCAAATTTCAGTATAAAACGTGCTGTATTATACAATAAGGAGTATTACTCACTCCACTTCTTTAGGATAACAGCCCCATTATGTCCACCAAAGCCTAACGAGTTGGACAAAGCGTAGGTAAGCTCCGCCTCGCGGCCCCGGTTGGGGACATAGTCTAAATCAAGCTCCTCGTCGGGAGTTTGGTAGTTGATGGTGGCGGGAATAAAACCTTCCTGAAGCGCCTTGGCACAGATAATGGCTTCCACCGCTCCAGCGGCGCCCAACATATGCCCGGTCATGGACTTGGTCGAACTAATGGGCACATTCCTTGCTTCTTCGCCCAGCGCACGCTTAATGGCAACCGTCTCATACAAATCGTTATACGGGGTAGAGGTGCCGTGGGCGTTGATGTAGGACAGATCCTTAGGCGTGATTCCCGCGTCCTCCATGGCCAGGATCATGGCGTTGGCATCGCCTTCCCCGGTGGGATCCGGAGAGGTAATGTGATGGGCGTCGCAGGTGGAACCGTAGCCCACCACTTCGGCGTAAATATGAGCACCGCGGTCTTTGGCATGTTCCAGATCTTCCAAAATGAGCATACCGGCGCCTTCGCCCATGACAAAGCCGTCCCGTTCCTTGTCAAAGGGAATGGAGGCACGCTCCGGATCCTCTTTGGTGGAAAGTGCGGTCATATTGGTAAATCCAGCCACGCCCAGGGGAGTGATGGTGGCTTCTGCCGCCCCTGTAAAGATAGCGTCGGCGCGGCCGTCCCGGATCATATAATAAGCTTCACCGATACAATGGGTACCGGTGGCGCAAGCCGTTGTAAGAGAATGGCACAGCCCTTTGGCCCCAAAACGGATGGCGATGTTTCCGGCCAAAAGGTTGCTGATAATCATGGGGATGAGCAAGGGGCTGACCCGGCGGGGACCGCGTTGTAATAATTTCGTCTGCTCATTCTCAATGGTGGATAATCCTCCGATACCCGATCCGGTCATAACGGCCAGACGATGGGGATCAATATGGCCTTCTAATCCACTGTCCTGATAGGCTTCAATGGCGGCCGCCATGCCCAGCTGACAAAAGCGGTCCATACGGCGTTCTTCTTTTTTCTCCATCCAGTCGCCCAGGGAGAAATCCTTGACCTCAGCGGCCAATTTTACTTTAAAATCGGTTGTGTCAAAATGTGTAATGGGGCCAATGCCGTTTTTTCCCTCTTTGACGCCCTCCCAAAAGGCAGCGGCGTTGTTGCCCAGAGGGGTGACGGCTCCTATGCCGGTGATGACAACCCTGCGATTCATATTGTACCTCCACAACTCCCGCCGGGTAATGCACCCCGCTGGGATCAAATACTGGCTTTGTAAATCAATTCTGTAGAAAGATTGCTTTCCACAGCAAAAAACAGGCCTCTCTTAGATGCTCATACAGCCGTCCACGCCGATGACCTGGCCGGAGATATAGGACCCGGCATCGGAGGCCAAAAACACCATGAGACGTGCTACATCCTCCGCCTTGCCCAAGCGGCGCAGACTGATGTGGCTATTGAGTTCCGCCTTGACCTTATCGCTGAGCACATCGGTCATAGCTGTCTCGATAAAGCCGGGGGCGATGGCATTAGAAGTGATGTTCCTGGATCCCAATTCCTTGGCCACCGTCTTGGTCAGGCCGATGATGCCCGCCTTAGAGGCCGAATAGTTGGCCTGACCGGCGTTGCCTACAATGCCCACAATAGAGGCTACGTTGATAATGCGGCCGCTGCGTTGGCGGGTCATGATAGGAGCGGCATGGCGGATGAAATTGAAAGCGCCCTTCAGATTGACGCCGATGACGCTGTCAAAGTCTTGCTCCTTCATGCGCATCACCAAGCCGTCCTTGGTGATGCCGGCGTTGTTGATAACAACATCCAATGATCCAAACCGCTCATGGGCAGTTTTGACGGCTTTTTCCACAGCCTCGAAATCAGCCACATTGCAGGCGATGTATTCTACTTCAGCACCGGTCTGGACAATAGCGTCCTTGACAGCCTGGGTGCGTTCTCCCCAGTCCAAATCCACCAATGCCAGCTTTGCGCCCTCCTTGGCAAAAGCCAAGGCTGCGGCGCAGCCGATTCCGCCCGATGCACCGGTGATGAGTACACACTTTCCATTAAGACCCAATTCCATATTATAATACCTCCCAAACCGCTTGTAGGCTTTGGGCATCCTCCGCCCCGTAAAGCGCTGCCTGCGGAATTGTCTTTTTAATAAGGCCACGGAGCACCTTGCCCGGACCCAGTTCCACAAAGGTGTTCACGCCGTCCTCGGCCATATTGCGCACCGTCTGTTCCCACAGTACCGGGCTCATGACCTGGCGGCGGATAAGATCCACCATTTTCTCCTTCTCCATAGGACACGCCGTCACATTGGAGTAAAGAGGGCAGTGCGGGGCACCCAGCTCCACATGCTCCAAATAATCTACAATCTTCTCCGATACAGGCTGCATTTTAGGACTGTGGAAGGGCCCCCCCACCTTCAGGGGAATACACTTGAGCCGGTATCCACGGGCTAATTCAGCCAGCCGTTTACCGGCCTCGTCGTCATAAGACACCACCGTTTGACCGGGGCAATTGTAGTTGACGGGGAGACACATACCATCTCCTGCCGCCTCCTTGCAACACTGTTCTACAGCGTCCAACTTGCCAAGCAGAGCGGCCATACCGCCTTTGCCACCGGAGGCTTCCTGCATCCACTGGCCTCTCAGGCGTACCAGCTCCAGCCCCTTTTCAAAAGGAAGCACGCCCGACGCCGTCAAGGCTGCGTATTCCCCTAGGCTGAAACCAGCCATGACAAATTGGGCGTCCCCCTTATACCCATCGGTCAGCGCCGCGTAAGCGGCCACTTCCATGGTATAAATACAAGGCTGAGCCATATCGGTGCGATTGAGCACCTCTTCCGGCCCTGCAAAACAGGCCTTTTTGATGTCCTCTCCCGCTAGGTCAAAGATGCGGCGGGCCGCTTCAGACCCTTCATACAGCTCCTTGCCCATGCCCACAAACTGGGCGCCTTGACCGGCATACACAAGCGCTACCTTCATGTTAGCCCCTCCTCTTTACAGCAACGTGCCCGCTTGCTGAAGCAAGGTGGACGCCTGAGAGAAAAGTTCCTCTATAATCTGCGCTACCGGCTTAATTTCCCGAACTAGGCCGGCGATTTGTCCGGCCATAAAGGAACCGTTTTTCACGTCTCCCTCCCGAGCGGCGCGGCGCAGGGAACCGGCCATCATTTCCTCCAGCTTATCGGCATCGGCGCCGGCCTTCTCAGCGGCCACAATCTCGCGCACAAAGGCGTTCTTCAGCTGTCGGACAGGATGTCCCCCCACTCGTCCGGTGACGGCGGTATCGATGTCCTTTGCCTTGAGCACCATTTCTTTGTACTCCGGGGCAATGGTGCACTCCTCCGATGCCAAAAAGCGGGTTCCCACCTGGACACCCTCAGCGCCCAACAGGAAAGCTGCCGCGACACCGCGGCCGTCGGCGATACCGCCGGCCGCTAAAACCGGAATACTGACGGCGTCCGCCACCTGAGGTACCAACGTCATAGTGGTCAAT
>CALCVR010000329.1 GCA_937905915.1 uncultured Eubacteriaceae bacterium | reverse complement strand
TACAATTCCGATATGATTATTGAGCAGCTTAATTACAATGGCGCTTATCAGTCGGGCTTTTGGAACTCTATCTTTGGGCAGAGGGGTGTACTTCGCACCACAGAAGGCTACAATTATATCGCCAATAATGACGACGTTTATCTTTACACCGGCATTACCTCGGTTACCAGCGACCAGAGCAACACCGGTTTTGTCCTGGTCAACCTGCGCACAAAAGAGACCAAGTATTACGCTGTCCCCGGCGCCCAGGAGACTTCGGCTATGCGGTCGGCTGAAGGCAAGGTGCAAAACCTGAAATACACATCCACCTTCCCCATTCTGCTCAATGTTGGAGATCGCCCCACCTATTTTATGTCCCTCAAGGATGCGGCGGGGCTGGTGAAGATGTATGCCTTTGTAGATGTGGAACGGTACCAGGTGGTGGCCACTGGCAGCACCATCCCGGAGGCCATGCAGCAATACAATGAACTATTGGTACAAGAGGATCCTACGGCAGTGGTGTCCGAGGAGGCAAGCGGAACGGTAACGTCGGTACAATCGGTGGTGATTGAAGGCAACACCTCTTATTACTTTAAGCTTAGCGGATCGGATACGGTCTACATTGCGACCATCCAGGTCAGCGATTCCCTGCCCTTCCTCAAAGAGGGAGATCAGGTCAAACTGAAGTATTCCCAGGATAATAATGTCCGTCGTGTCCAGGAACTCTTAGAGATCAACCATTCGGCTGCCTCTCAATCCGGCGTATCAGGATCAGGGAGCGACGAATCGTCCTCTTCTTCCCAGATACAGGAGGATTCCTCGGCTGCGCAGTAGCAATTTCTTAGCGAACAAATGCCTCAACCAATAGAACAAAACACCTGGCGATGGGATTACCTTATCGCCAGGTGTTTTTCTGTGGAAGAATCCAAAAGGTTTGGC
Organism: uncultured Eubacteriaceae bacterium; assembly: GCA_937905915.1. Lineage (GTDB taxonomy): Bacteria > Bacillota > Clostridia > Oscillospirales > Acutalibacteraceae > Solibaculum. The sequence goes on along the minus strand of CALCVR010000329.1, from coordinate 9,297 downwards.
GTATTGTTGACTAAAATCACCAAGAAAGTGCCGCCGATGCCGATTCGGTTTTGCAGGGGAGAAGTTTGCAAAACGCCTAAAAGGATGGTATACTATTAAGTTGAATCGAAGAAAGTCGAATTTTGAAAAAGACCCTGGTATAACCAGGACGTCAGAGATTGAAAAGGATGGTTCCCATGCAAAGTCAGGAGAGAATCCGCAACGTCGCCATTATTGCCCACGTGGACCACGGCAAGACCACATTGGTGGATCAGCTGCTCAAACAGAGCGGCATTTTCCGCACCAACGAAGCGGTGCAGGAACGAGTGATGGACTCAGGCGATTTGGAGCGGGAACGCGGTATCACCATTTTGTCCAAGAATACCGCTGTTAAATACAAGGACATTAAGATTAATATTGTAGATACTCCCGGCCATGCCGATTTTGGCGGTGAGGTAGAGCGCATCCTCATGATGGTAGACGGTGTGCTACTGTTGGTGGATGCCTTTGAGGGTTGTATGCCTCAGACCCGTTTTGTGCTCAAAAAAGCCCTGGCCTTAGGAAAACGTCCCATTGTGGTAGTCAATAAGACCGACCGCCCTGGCGCGCGTCCCACCGAAGTGGTGGATGAAGTGTTGGATCTGTTCATCGAATTGGGGGCTGACGACGATCAGCTGGAATTCCCTGTGGTGTATGCCTCCGGCCGGTATGGATACGCTTCTTTGGATCCAGAGCACATGGGGGAGGACATGACCCCCTTGTTTGAAACCATTGTAAACCACGTCCCAGCTCCTCAAGGGGAGGTAGACGCGCCTCTTCAACTGCTGATCTCCAGCATCGAGGCCGACGACTATGTGGGCCGTATCGGCGTAGGCCGCGTGGAGCGGGGCCGCGTCAAGATGGGGCAATCGGCCGCTTTGTGCAAGCCTGACGGCACTCATACCATGGTGAGGATCTCCCGGCTGTATCAGTACCAGGGCCTCAAGAGGGTGGAAGAGGATACGGCGGAACTGGGCGACATTGTGGCGGTATCGGGCGTCACCGATCTTGGCATCGGGGAAACACTGTGTGATCCCGAGCACATCGATCCCTTGCCTTTCGTTCAGATCGATGAACCCACTATTTCCATGATGTTCATGGTCAACACCTCCCCCTTTGCCGGCCGGGAGGGCAAATACGTCACCTCCCGAAATCTGCGGGACCGTCTCTTTAAAGAGATTGAAACCAACGTGGCCTTGCGGGTCAAGGAAACCGAATCCTCCGATACCTTTGAGGTATCAGGACGCGGGGAACTGCATTTGTCCATCCTCATTGAAACCATGCGCCGGGAAAATTATGAGTTTGCCGTTTCCCGCCCCAAGGTTATTTTTAAGGAAATAAATGGGAAACGCTGCGAGCCCATCGAGCATTTGATGATCGAAGTGCCGGAGCAGTACGTGGGCGCCGTGATGGAGAAATTGGGTACCCGCCGGGCTGAAATGATCAATATGGGGACACGGGAAACCGGCACTACCCATCTGGAATTTAAGATCCCCGCCCGGGGCCTTATGAGCTACCGGTCGGAATTTTTATCCGACACCAACGGCAACGGTATTATGAACCATGTCTTTGATGGCTATGAGCCTTACAAAGGGGATATTGTGCAGCGTCAGCAAGGCTCCCTTGTCGCTCATGAAACCGGCGAAGCCACAGGATACGGCTTGTGGAATGCGCAGGAGCGCGGCACCCTGTTTGTCGGCCCGGGCACGGAGGTGTACGAGGGAATGATTGTGGGACGTTCGCCCCGCAACGAGGACATTGTGGTCAATGTGTGTAAGAAAAAACATGTCACCAACACCCGCGCTGCCGGCTCCGACGAGGCGCTTAAGTTGACGCCTCCCACTATTCTCAGTCTGGAGCAATCCTTGGAGTTTATCACCGACGACGAGCTGGTGGAGGTTACACCCAAGAGCATCCGCATGCGCAAATCCATTTTGAGTAAGGAATTGCGTATGAAAAAGGCTGCAAAAAAGGCTTGATTTTTCATACGTAAATAAAAAAGAAGGCCGTTGCCCCTGGGGCTTCGGCCTTCTTTGATTTGAATAATCGGTTTAAAGGGGATAAAGATCATGCTAGATGTACAATGGATCCAGCCGGGAGGACAGGTAGAGGATGCCTTGGCCATCCGCTTTGAAGTTTTTTGTGATGAACAGGGATACAGCCGGGAACAAGAAGTGGATTGCCTGGATGCATCCAGCTGGCATGTGGTTCTGTACGATGAGGAAGGGATCCCGTCGGCCACCGGGCGGGTGATTGACGAAGGGAATAAGCTTTTTTCCATTGGCCGCGTCTGCGTGGCAAAACGCCTGCGCGGTGTGCAGGCAGGGCGGAAGCTCATGGAGCTTTTGATGGATAAGTGTTGGCAGCTTGGGGCTAAGGAAATCCAACTCAGCGCCCAGGTCCAGGCCCAGGGATTTTATGAACGCCTAGGATTTGTAGCCCGGGGACCAGTCTATATGGACGGGCATGTCCCACACATCCACATGACCCAGGCAAGGCCTGGGGCCACGCCGCGCTCCAGGTTGGAATAAGGCGGGAAGGCGGACGGCTCCGCCAAAAGAAAGCTGGGTGCTGTTCAATCGCGTTTCCGGCATATGGTATTTGCCAGGATAACGGTTATGATTACCACTGCGAGGATAGCAATACACAAAACATTTATCAAATGTTTCGTGATGGGTTCCCCAGTCAAACACAGGATAATGAAAATGAAATCGATTATTCCCGTGCAGCATCCCATGACTTTACACAACCTTTTATAGTTGTACTTTTGCTTCTCCTCATCGCTCATGGTATTGTAACTCGCCATCAACCAACCGCCCTTCCCGCTCCAAAAGACGATGGTTAAAATCGTCAACAAGATCACTAGGATAAATTCAATTCTCATAATCCTGTCCCACCTGCTATTTATGATAGCCTCATTATACTACCATCACCGCTTTTTTGAATATGCTTTTTCTAAGAATGATCCCTCTAGAGACAAAGAGAGTGACTGGCAATTTTTATAAAATTTCGATCAAAAAAATTAGAGAGGCGTTCACGCTTTGTTACATTATTTTTAACAATTGTATTTTATAATAAAGCCAGCAAGTCAATACAACACACAAAGGAGATTTTTAACCTGTGAGCAAAATCCAAAAAAGTCCTAGGGTGCTGGTTTGTGTCACCGACCAGTATTCCTGCGAGCGGCTCATCAAAGCTGGCAAACAGTTGTCCGACTCCATGGGTCTTCCCCTACAAGTGCTTAGTGTGCAGCCCGCAAGCAGCAGCGTCCAGGAACGAGGAAAAGCTCTGGATTACCTCTATCGTCTTGCCGCCCAGTACGATGCATCTATGACCATCTACTATCACGACGACAGCGCACTTATGACGGCGGGACATATTAAAAAATACCGCGTCCGCCAAGTAGTGACCGGCATGCCCGGCCAGGTAGGAAGCGGATTTGTGGAAGTGCTGCATACGCTTTGTCCAGAAGTACCGATTACCCTCATTGCAGGGGATGGAGAGCAATTCCATATCACGCCGGCGCCTAAAGAGGTACCGACCGTCCAATTTGCCACCGTATGACAACTGCATTGTCCGGCTCAAAGAGTGACAAGATCCAAGAGAAACCGGTTTTACGTGCAGAACAATAGGAAACTGGAAAATAAAAGGTCTACTGGATTGATTGCGATCCGGTAGACCTTTTTCTATGCGAGGATGGAATCGTATTTAAAATCGCAAATGTATTTTAAAAACGATGCAAGTGGGATAAAAATCTATACTTTTTCCATTTGTTTTAAAAAGCAGGAAGCAATACCCAAAAAAATAAGCCGTTTACTTCATGAAGTATAATATTTTACAGGATATATAAAAATATTCCGGATGCTCTTTTAACAAACTGGAGTTGGAGTTATAATATAGACAAGATGTGAAGAGTGTCTATCCGTGCAGAAAAGGTTAGATCAAATTGGTCTGAAAGCAAAAAGAGGAGGACAATTCTTCACCAAATAAAGAAAGAGGTGTATAAACGGGATGAGAAGAAGATGGATTAGTCTGATGACTGCTCTCGTCATGATGGTGTCCATGGTGCTGACTAGTCTCCCGGCAGTCGCTCAGGAGACCACGCCGGACGACTTCGATCAGATTCGCACCAAATGGCAGCATATGGCCATGGGCGGCGACTATGACGAGAACGATCCCCGTATGCAGGTTTTGCTTCAGTCGATCAACGACGTAGCACAGGATCTGTTGGATCGTATTAACCCCAATCCCACTCCTGACTGGGGCGATAACGACTATCTATGGACGGAGTATATGTTAGGTAAACGCAAGAGCGCTTACGACGACTCCAATAATGTTCAGTTCTCCTACCGCAACCTGCGCAACATGGCCATCGCCTACCAGACCAAGGGCTGTGACCTGTATAAAAATGAAGAACTGAAAAATGAGATTTTCCGCGGTTTGGATTATCTCTATGAGCATCACTATTATCCTGCCATGTATGGCGAAGGTGAACACAGCGGCCGCTACGGCAACTGGTTCACTTGGCAGGTGGGCGGCCCCATTTATTTGTGCGAAGCTACCCTGCTGATGTACGATGAGATGGATCTTGAGACCGTCCAGAAGTACGCTACCATTGCCCGCGACGGCGCCAACACCTACGGCGGCGGTTCCGGCGCTATCACCAACCCCAATGAAGGCGCCAACGGCTTATGGCATAACCGCGTCCTGATGCTGACCTCCATCATGCTCAAGGATGCCGATATGATGCAGGATATTTCCGATGCTGTACCTTACTACATTCAGTACGTTAAGAGCGGCGATGGCTACTATCCCGACGGTACCTTTGCCTTCCACGGCAACTTTGTGTACAACGGCGGCTATGGTAAAGAAGCATTCTCTGATATTTCCCACTTCTTCCTGCTCCTGAGCGATTCCCCCTGGGAGATCCCGCTGGATAAGGCGGAAGCTTTTTATCAAATCGTTCGCGACAGCTATGCTCCTTTGATGTATAAAGGCATATTTATGGATATGGCTCGCGGCCGTGAATTAACCCGTACCGATACGACCGATGCTTACGCTGGTATTACCATGTCCCTGTCCTTCCTGATGACCAGCAAATTCGCTCCGGACGACGTAGCTCAGGAGTTTGAAGGCATGATCAAAAACTGGATGGACAACGACTTTGCTCTGGAAACCATGCAGCATGGCGCCGGCGTTGCCTGGTACATGTTCCCGGTTTACAATCTCGCCGAGACCCTGCGCATCCTGGATGACAACTCTATCCAGAAGGTTGAGCTGGACAAACCCAGCCGTCAATGGGGCCGCGGCGCTCGTACCATCCATCATTCCGACGACTATACCGCCGCTCTCTCCATGACTTCCAAGACCATCCGGTCTTATGAGCAGGGCGACAGTAATACCAGAGGCTGGTACACCGGCTGGGGCCAGCTCTACCTCTATACCAACGATGTCGGCCAGTACAGCGGCCTGAGCAAGCCCACCATCGACTGGGAGCGTCTGCCTGGCGTCACTTCTGTGGCTACCATGCATCCCAGCACTCAGTATAACGGCGCAGCCTTTGTAGGCGGCGCTACCCTGAAAGGCCTCTACAGCGCTACCGGTATGCAGGTGCAGACCCAGAGTCCCACTAGCCTGGAAGGAAAGAAATCCTACTTCTTCTTCGACGATGAAGTGGTGGCTATCGGTTCCAACCTGACCAGCAGCAACAGCAATACTGTGGAAACCACTTTTGAAAACCGCCGCATCGAAGGCGACAATGCCCTGATCATCAATGGTCAGAAGATGCCCAATGAACTGGGTTGGGAAGAGACTTTGGAGGACGTCAACTGGGCCTTTATGGAAGGCAACGTGGAAGGTTCCGACATTGGTATTTACTTCCCCGGAGGAACCACCCTCAATGCAAAGAGAGAAGCCCGCACTGGCAAATGGTCCAGCCTGGGTTCCTACAACCCGGATGAAACCGAGTATTCGGCCAATTGGCTGACTCTTTGGAAAGATCATGGCGTAAAGCCGGAAAACGGAACCTATGAGTATGTTGTGCTGCCCGGTAAGACCCAGCAGGAAGTGGAATCCTACGCCAATAACAGCGACGTTGAGATTCTGCGCAACGATTCCGACGTCCACGCCGTGTATAAGAAGAGCCTCAATATTGTGGCCGCTAACATGTGGAATGCCGGCAGCTTGGATGCTATGGGCACCAGCAACTTCATCACTGTGGACAAGCCTGCTACCGTTATGGTTCAGGAAAGCAACCAAGGTCTTGATATCTCTGTTACCGATTCCACCCAGCAGGCTGATACTGTAACTGTGGAAATCAACCGTGCAGCTTACGGCGCCAGCAGCAAGGATGAGAGAGTAACTGTTGTTCAGACTTCTCCCTCCATCATCCTGGAAATTGACACCAAAGATGCCATCGGTACTCCCATCGAAGCCAGCATCTCTTATACTCCTGTGGGTGTTCCCGATGCTTCTGAGATTCTTTCCACTGAACTGGTAGACGACACTCTTAACCTGACCTTTAAGGCTGCTGACCGCGCCGAGGGTTATATTCTGCAATACGGCACCGAATCCGGTGTATACACCGATTCCATCACCGTTACTTCTCCCAAGGCGTCTATCCAAGGCCTGGAACCCGACACTACTTATTACTTTGTTGTGAAGGCCTTTAACGAGAGCGGCGAAAGCGCCCTTTCGGAAGAGAAGAGCTACACAATGGGCAATACCCGCCGCCTGGTAGACAACTTCGACGATATGTCTAAGATGGCCAGTTATTCCGACGGTTGGGCATTGGATCAAACCAACGCCGATACTTATTTTAACGGCGATACTTCCCGCCTCAAGAGAAACGATGCCGACAAGACCAATCGTGCCGAAGAAATCGTATACTACACCCCCGAGCCTAAAAACTTCGAAGTTGTAGTTTACGACTATGGCCGTGCAGAAGGCAACAACACCATCTTTGAGGCCTTTGGCTCTGCCGACGGTAAGACTTGGACTCCTATCGACATGAACCGGGAAGGCGATCTGAAGAAGGACACTTGGCGCAAGACGGTTTACACCAATGCTTCCCAATTGGATTCTTCCTACAACTACATTAAGTTTGTGGTGTCCAACAACGACAAGATTTGGGCTCCGCAGCTTTCCACCTTAACCATCGATTACGCTTACACCAACGACCGTGTAGCCATGGATACCATGCAGGATGACAGCAAAGCCTTTGAGACCACCGGCAACTTTACCTACATGACCACCGACGGCGCCGACTTTGACGGCGACACCAGCGTGGCAGCCAGTGCCGATACCGTTGGCACCAAAGTTTATAGCTTTACTAACATCCAAAATGCCTCCTTGACCTACTATGCTACTGGAACGAGCGGCGCTATTATGCCTTATGCTGAGGCTTCGGTGAATGGCGTTGACTATGTACCGGTAAGCACTTCTTTTGAAAAGGATAACACAAGTACCAGCACAAAATACGGCAAATACATTGCTGAATTTAGCGATCTGCCGGAAGGCGCAAAATATCTGCGTGTTTCCATCGACCGCAATGGTTTCGAAGGTATGGAAGAAGTTTATTGGGCAGATTTAAATCTCTCCTATCAACATGAAATCCAGCCCATCGAGCAGGTGAAATTTGAAAACGACCAGCAGGAAGCTGTCATTGGTTACAGTGATACTCCCTCCGTCAAGGTCGCTCCTATGAACGGCTCTGGCGAACTGGTCTACTCCTCAGATACAGAGGCCGTCCTCTATTTCGAAGGTAGCACGATGGTCCCTGTACAGCAGGGCAATGCCAACATCACGGTTAACGTGTTGGGTACCGAAGTATCCGATACCATTCCGGCCCGCGTTTCCCGCAACATGGCCATGAATAAATCGGTGACTTCCTCCGCTGTAAACGGCATGTACCCCGCTACGAATGCGGTAGACGGCGATGTTCTGAGCCGCTGGCAGTCGGCTGACGAGCAAGACGCTTGGCTCCAGATCGACTTGGGCAGCGAAAAATCTATCAATGCATTTGACATCACCTGGCAGCAGTACGGCAAACAGTATAAAATCTTAGTGTCCAAAAACGGCCAGGATTGGGATGAAGCTTTTGTCCAGACAAGTGGCAAGGGCGGCCATGAATGGATTGCTTTGAAGGAACCCGTTACTACCCGCTACATTAAGATGCAGGGTATTGAAACCGACAGCTGCTACTCCATTTTTGAATTCCGCGCATTGTCCTTTACCGATTCGGAAGATCCCGCGCCTGTTTCCACCAACGTGGCTCTGGGCAAGGAAGCTTCCTCCAGCAGTATTGATAAGAACGATTCCAAACTGGGTCCGAAGTACGCTGTGGACGGCGACGAAAGCAGCCGCTTCTCCACCGGACGCACCGACGACGAGTGGTTTATGGTCAATCTGGGTAGCTCCTATACTTTGACCGATGTCAATATCCTGTGGGAAACTGCTTACGGTAAAGAGTACAAGATTCAGATTTCCAGCGACGGCAAAGACTGGAAAGACTTGATCCACGAGAAAAACGGCGCCCAAGGCTGGAAGCGGTATTCCTTCGAGCCTGTCAACGCTCAGTATGTCCGCATGCAAGGCATTACTCGCAGCGGCAAATATGGATACTCTTTCTATGAGTTCCAGGTTATGGGCTACGGCAACACCGATCCTGTGGAAATCAACAGCATTGCCTTTGAGAAAGATCAAATTAACGTTTTGCGCGGCGGCAAGGTCAAGTTGGGCATTGTCGCGGATCCTGCTAATGCAACCGCTTCCAGCTTCCAGTGGGAGAGCCTGAATAAGGATATCGCCATGGTGGATCAGTCTGGTAATGTGACAGCCCTTGTTCCCGGCGAAGCCATTATCCAGGTTTCCAGCACTCTCAATCCTGAAGTGAAGGCCACCTGTAAGGTCGTCGTTGAGGATTACAGCGGCATTCCCACTCCGGTGGAAAGCGTCATCATGAGCGGCAAGGTCAACTACATGGATGTAGACGAGCAAATTACTTTGACGGCTACTGTTGCTCCCGAAAATGCCATGACCAAGAATGTCAAGTGGACTTCCAGCGATGAATCCATCCTGACTGTGGACTACAATGGCAACGTCACCGCACTCAAACCCGGCATTGCAACCATCCGTGTTACCAGTGCTGCTGATGCCTCCATCTATGATGAGTGCACCATTGAGGTAAGAGAACCTGAGATTCCTGACACTATCACCGCAGAGACCGACAAGGATACTTATGATGCAGGCGAGACGATTACCCTCACCATTAAAACTCCC
>CALCVR010000328.1 GCA_937905915.1 uncultured Eubacteriaceae bacterium | reverse complement strand
CCTGTATGAAAACCAACTTTTCTCAGACAGCCGGTGTAGGTGGTCCCGTGCTTCTCCAGGACTCCATCCTCCACGAGACCTTAGCAGCCTTTGTCAATCATAAAACATTGGAACGCGCCCTGCACGTCAAAGGCTATGGCGCTTTTGGCTATTTTCAGCCCTATCAGTCCATGAGCAAATATACAAAGGCCTGTTTTCTTCAGGACCCAGCTCAACGCACCCCTACTTTTACCCGATTCTCTCTGGCGGCAGGGGCTCAAGGCACCCCCGATACTGCCCGCAATGTCCGAGGATTCTCTACCAAGTTCTACACCAAGGATGGTATTTTTGACCTTCTGTGCAATCAAATCCCCGTCTTTTTCCTAAAGGACGCCATGCGGTTTCCCGAAGCCATTGCCGCGCTTTCTCCCTCGCCGGTCAACAATCTTCCCGACCCCACCTTGTTCTGGGATTTTATCGCCCGTACTCCGGAGTCCATGCACATGTTGACATGGCTTTATTCCGACGTGGGCACTTCCTGTAGCTTCCAGACCATGGGGGGCCATGGCGTCAATACCTACGTCTGGCGCAACGGGGAGGGAAACTGTTGGTATGTCAAATACCACTGGATCCCTCTGGCTGGGGAACGGTACATCGACCGTCACGAGGCCCGCCAGATGGCCGGGGAAAATCCGAATATTGCCGGTCAAAGCCTCTTCCACTCTTTGGCCAGAGGGCAGGTAATCGAGTACGAATTGAGGGTTCAGCTGATGGAGCCCGGCGACAGGGGCAAAATTTCTTTTGATCCGCTGGACGACACCAAGGTATGGGATGAAGCCCAGTATCCCATGCTGCCGGTGGGACTTTTGACTTTGGAACACAACCCCGACGATTATCATTCCCAAGTGGAACAGGCGGCTTTCTCCCCCGCCAATCTTGTGGAAGGCATTGAACTGTCAAACGACACCATGCTCCAAGGCCGCTCTTTTATTTATTGGGATGCCCAACGGCGCCGCCTCGGTCCTGGATTCCGGGAACTCTCCATCAATTGTACTCCTGGATGGTCTCCTGCCCGGTCTTTGGTCACCAGCAGCCAAGGAACTCCGGTATCTGGTATGGAAACCCGGTCTTGTCCACAGGACAACGATTACTTTACGCAGGCTGGAGAACGATACCGCTCTTTGGACGCCTGTCAGCAAGAGCATCTAGTGGATAACATCGCCTCCGAACTTTACGCAATGCCTAAGCATATTCAAGATCCGGTGCTGGATTCTATTGCTCAATGCGATCCGGATTTTTCCAAACGTATCCTTCAGCAAATGGAAATCTATTGCTGACTGGACTTCCTTTCATACCAAATAGGATAGAAAGCTGCTTCTCCAAATTGTTCTAAAAAGTGAAAATAATTCACACAAAACATCATACAAAAGGGATGCCTCTCTGGAAAAAATCCTGGAGGCATCCCTTTTGCTCTTTTGGGGAGCTCTATCACATAAATAGTAAGGTGATCGTATTCTTATGATTTACCTTTGTGGCATATGGATGAGTTAGGACAATTGGAACACCCACATCCACAAGAGGATTTTCCCTTTTTTCGATCCCGCATTAGTTTAACCACTACCAAAATCACAATGGCCAGCAGGATCACACCAATCAAGATGGTTGATAGATTTTGTGTGAGGAATGTAAGCAAACCGATTGACCTCCTTTTTCCTATGTTCACAAAACAGACGGTTTTGCTTATTTGATGCGAGCCTTTGCCTTTAAGGTGTTGCTCTGACGGTAAGGACGGAATAACAGGTAAAGGATAGCCGCCGCCATCAGGAAGGCCACTACGGTAAACACGTTGAATCCGCCTCCCGTAAACAGGGAGCCGATCTGAAAGATGCACAGAGACACTGCATAGGCAAAGACACATTGGTAACCAATAGCGAACCAAGTCCATTTTGCGCTGTTCATCTCACGGCGGATGGCGCCGATTGCAGCAAAGCAGGGAGCACACAACAGGTTGAATACCAGGAAGGAGTAGGCAGAAAGACCGGTAAACACTTGCTGCATATTATTCCAAATCTGCCAACCATTTTCAGCGACCTCATCCAGGCCGCCGTACAGCACGCCAAAGGTACCGACTACATTTTCTTTTGCAATCAAGCCGGTGAATGCCGCCACAGCTGCTTTCCAGTCGCCCCATCCCAAAGGAGCAAAAATCCAGGCAATAGCGCCGCCGATGGCCGCCAGAATGCTCTGATCCATCTCAACCTTGCCGAATCCACCGTCGGTAAAGCCGTAGTTGGATGCAAACCACACAAAGATGGTGGCAAGAAGGATGATCGTACCGGCCTTTTTGATGAAGGACCAGCCCCGTTCCCACATACTGCGCAGGACGTTACCAACAGTGGGCCAGTGATACGCTGGCAATTCCATGACAAAGGGAGCCGGATCTCCTGAGAACATCTTGGTTTTCTTCAGGATAATTCCGGATACCACGATAGCCGCTACGCCCACAAAGTAGGCGCTGGGCGCCACCCACCAAGCGCCGCCAAACAATGCGCCGGCAATGAGAGCAATAATGGGAAGTTTTGCCCCGCAGGGAATAAAGGTGGTTGTCATAATAGTCATCTTGCGGTCGCGGTCATTTTCAATGGTACGGGATGCCATAATACCCGGTACACCGCAGCCGGTTCCGATGAGCATGGGGATAAAGGATTTGCCCGACAAACCAAATTTACGGAAAATACGGTCCATAATAAAGGCAATACGAGCCATATAACCACAGGATTCTAAGAAAGCTAAGAAGAGGAACAGAACCAACATCTGCGGTACGAAACCAAGTACAGCACCTACACCGGCCACAATACCGTTAAGAAGCAAATCTTGCAGCCAATCGGCACAATTTACAGCATTCAGGCCGTCTTCAATGAGTCCTGGAAGTCCCGGTACCCATACCCCGTAGTCTCCCGGATCAGGCTCAGACGCTTCCAATGCCGCTTGGAAGTCGCTGAGAGCCACTGGAAGTTCTTCTTCCACTACTTCACCTTCGTCATTGCGGATCTCAGCTGTAGCGGTCAAATTCTGAGCCTCAGCTTGGCTCTCGAAGGAATCGATAATAGACTGATCCGGTTCTTCGGCTTCCAAGGTTTCTTGCAGAGCGCTAATGTCAATGCCAACCGTCTCCGCAGCTTCTAGATAAGCCGTTATTTTTTCATTTTCAATGGCGTATTCCCCGGCGGCTTCGTCATACTCTGTACGTCCCACACTGCCAAGGAACCATCCGTCGCCAAATACGCCGTCGTTTACCCAGTCGGTGGCAAAGGTACCCACTGTGGTGACCGATACAAAGTACACGATAAACATGACCACGGCAAATATCGGAAGGGCCAAAAATCGATTGGTGACAATGCGGTCAATTTTATCCGAAGTACTCAGCTTTTCCTTACTTCGTTTATTATAGCACTTTTGGATGATGGAAGAAATATAAGCATAGCGTTCGTTGGTAATAATACTTTCGCTATCGTCATCCATTTCATCTTCTATGTTCTGGACGAGAATCTCTACGTCGGGGGGAGTGGTAAGATATTCACTGATTTTATCATCCCGTTCCATCAACTTGATGGCATAAAAACGTTTTTGTTCTTCCGGGACTCCTGTTAGACGTCCTT
>CALCVR010000327.1 GCA_937905915.1 uncultured Eubacteriaceae bacterium | reverse complement strand
AAGACCGCTCTGTCCAACGTTGTTGACAAGGCTCATGACGCTGGCATCAAGGTTGTTCTGGTTGACTCCGGCGTTGAGACCGATAAGTGGGATGCTTTCTACTCCACCGACAATGCCAAGGCTGCTCAGCAGGCTGCTGACAAGATGGCTGAATTGGTCGGCGAGAAGGGCACCATTGGTATCGTTAACGCTCAGGCCGGCGCTGGTACTACCCAGATCCGTGAGCAGTCTTTCATTAAGCAAATCCAGGATAAATATCCGGATATGAAATGCTTAGATCCTATGTATTCTGAAGGCGACAAGCAGAAGGCTCTGGGCTTTGCTAACGACCTGATGAACGGTAACAGCGATCTGGTTGGTATCTACGGATGTAACGAAGGCGCCACCGTTGGTGTTGGTCAGGCTGTTGAGCAAGCTGGCAAACAAGACGCCATCTCTGTTGTTGGTTTCGACTTCTCCAAGGATGTTGAGGCTATGATCGAGAGCGGCGCTATCAAGGCTACCATGGTTCAGAACCCGAAGGTTATGGGCCAGAAGGGCGTTGAGGCTATCGTTGCTCTGATGAATGGCGAGACCATCTCTGAGAAGGAAGTTGACACTGGCGTTACCGTTGCTACTAAGGACAATCTGGATAAGGTTGTTGCTGATCAGTCTTATTAATCGGTAATAAGATAGATTTCCTGCTTTAGTTTTAATAACTAAATTCCGGAGGCGCTTTAAAAGCGCCTCCGGTTTTTTATAGGGGAAAACCTATCAAAGTTAAAAAGAGATAACTTGAAATCTATTAAAAAAGTAGGGTCTTGTCTTTGATTAAAAAGACAAGACCCTACTTTTTACTCATCAATAAACTTATGGAAGGGGATACGAACAGTGACGAGAGTCCCTTTTTCAACTTGACTATCAATAGAAAGACCATATTTTTCGCCAAAGTAAAGCATAATACGTTCATTGATATTACTTAAACCATATCCATGCTGTTTAGAGGTGTCAACTTCGTTGAGTAAGGTAGCTAAAATCTCAGAAGGAATTCCCACACCATCGTCAGCAATCGTAATAAAAAGATCCTCGCCAGAGAGTTTTGCATCAATTATGATGGTACCATGTGGATCCTCTTTTTCCATAATACCGTGAAGAATCGCATTTTCTACAACAGGCTGTAATGTGATTTTTAAAATACCACATTGTTGCAGATATTCAGAAACCCGGATATCTAAATGCACTGCATTTTGCAATCTCATATTTTGTATTTGCATATACAAAGAAACATGTTTTAGCTCATCCTGTAATGAAACAAGGGCACGCACTTTGTTAAGGCTCAGCTTATAGAAACGAGAAAGAGAACGCAATGTAGTACGAATTTCTTCTCCCTTATCGTCTTCATAGGACATCCAGTTGATCATATCCAAAGTATTATAAAGGAAATGAGGATTGATTTGAGATTGTAAAGCCATTAATTCTGCAGAACGAAGGCGTTGGCTTGCCACTTTTTCCTCAGCCATTAAAGTCTGAATGCGATCAATCATATAGTTGAAATTTTGAATGAGAATACCGATTTCATCCTTGGCATTGGAATAAACAATAGCTTTAGAAAAATTACCTTGTTGTGCAGCATTCATTTTAGAAGCTAGTAAATCAATTCGCTTAGTTAAGCTCAAGGTTACGAATACAGCGGCCAGATAAGCAATTCCAATTAAGAACAGCATAAAAAGTACCATTGTATTTTGGATGAGATGGGTATCTCGGAAAATCCCAGACTCAGGAACAACTGTTACAATCGACCAATTGGTGGAAGGGATGGCTGTTACCTTCGCAAAAACATCTTCATTTCCCATATGCAGATAAGTCCAATCAGAATAATTGGATACAAAGGCCATCTGGTCAGGAGTCAAAGAAAATTCTTTTTGAATTTCTTTATTAGTGCTGCTAATTAATTCGTATTGGTCGTTACAGATGTAGGTAAGGCTTCCACCAATAGAATTAGCTTTGCTAATCATATCGCGAAAGATTTTTTCGGGAAATTCTACCATCACATATCCTTTGATATCCTGGTAGTTATCAAAAGAAGTAATTGCCCTTACCGCAGACAGATTTTGGATATCGCTATTATCAGGATCTATGGAAGGATATAGCATCACTTGAGAGCCGCTTAAAGACTGATACCACGGAAATTGCTCCGCTGATTTTAATCCTAAGACGTCGCCATCCTCATCCGAGTGGACCATCTGATCGTTGAGAAATAGACGCACAGTTCTAATGTCTGTTTCGTTTTCGTAAGAACTTAGCAATTGACGAATCTTTTGAAGATTTTCAAACTGTTCTTCCAACGGATAATTATTTGGATCTCGCTCTGCTACAGAATGCACTAATTGATCGTTTGCAATCAGATTGGTGACGCGGATGATATTGTCAATACGGTAGGAGACAAAATCAGAAACTTGATTAAAGGACTGAGTCGCAGAAAACATAGCGTTTTTCTCAATGATATACTTGGTCAAATAAGTAGAGAGCAATGTCAGAGTGACAATAGGAAGAATAATAAACACAGAGAAAGCCAAAAGCAATTTGTTGCGCAGCTTTAGATTGACAAAAAAACGTCGGATCCTTTTCATCAAAATTTCTCCCTGTACTCGGAAGGTGAGTAACCAGTAATTTTCTTAAAGTTGCGAGAGAAATAATCGCCGTCGTTATAACCGACCATAGCAGCAATATCTGAATTTTTTAAATTGGGTTTTTTGAGAAGGGATTTTGCCTTTTCCATCCGATATTCCGTAATATAAGTATTGATAGTTTTACCGGTTTCCTGACGGAATAAGACACAAATATATGCCACAGATAAACCGACGCTCTGACTGATTTGAGAAAAAGAATCCAATTTTTCCAAGGCGAAATTTTCTAAATCATTCAGCGTATTGATACGAGAAATTACATCCCACAAAAATTGATCGTCGTCCGATTTGCGTGAAGTAATGCCGTCCAAATCGGTTTGGGCCATAATAAGCGACAAGAGGCGGAAATAAATATTTTTTACCACATTCACCTGCGTATCGGTCATATTACGGATATCTGCTGTCAAGTTTCGAATCATCAATTCCAAAGCGGAACCGTCCCGATTCTGCAATTTTTCCTCAAAGGATTTGAGAAAGTTATCATCCATCCGATAAACCATAACGCCTTGAGAACGTCGATAGGTCGTAATGGGAATGGTAGCGCAATAGAACACCTTCTGGAGAGCCAAAGCAGCTTGTGTATAGGATTCATAAACTTTGTCGATATTTTTTACCGCATTTCCAATGCCGATAGAGACGTTACAACGCTTTTTTAATGGGGTATATAATTTGCGGCACAGTTCTGAAATTTTGCGTTCGGAAATCAAATGAGGGTTATCCGATGTAGTAAAGAAATGAACAATAATTGTGTTGATATCTTTGAAAGCCCAGATATACTCAATATGGTACCGTGGACAAAGTACATCCAATTGGCTATCCATAATCTGTTTAATGGCGTCCTGCTGATCAGGGGCTAGATTTTCAGGAGAATGCAATGCGATTGTAACCGTCAAAAAATGACCGTCTTGGGGGATAAAATCCCGCAGATATTTAAGACTCTCCTGAATTTGCTCCATAGAATTGGGTCTGGTCAGTTGGATGGTAAAATGAGCTTTCATGGTATCAGCATTGGCCTGCTGCATTTTTTGAAGAGTCTTTGAATACTGGTGGATTTTGATGCGTTCCAGACGGGCAGTAATTGCATTTTTAATAGCTGACTCCAGCTCCCCTAGATCGATGGGTTTCTCGATAAAACTGACTACCTTAAGCTGAATAGCTGCCTTATAGTATTCCTTGTCGGTGTATGCGCTCATAAAGATGATGCTGCAATCAGGGTCCAGATCCTTGACGCTTTGGATA
>CALCVR010000326.1 GCA_937905915.1 uncultured Eubacteriaceae bacterium | reverse complement strand
CCAATGGCCCCGCCGTAGATGCCCCTGGGTTCCCCCTCCACCTCGTCGATGATCTGGCAGGCCCGGATTTTGGGGGCGCCGGACAGCGTCCCCGCCGGCAGGGCAGTGACAATGGCGTCAGCGGCGTCTTTATCGGGACGGATATCCCCCTCCACAATGGAAGCGATGTGCATAACCTGGGAATACCGGTGGATCTGCATGTATTCCTTGACCTTAACCGAACCAAACTGAGAAATTTTTCCTAAGTCGTTGCGGGCCAAATCCACCAACATATTGTGTTCGGCCAGTTCCTTCTCGTCCCTTAGAAGATCCTGTTCCAGCGCCGCGTCCTCCTGATCGTCGGCGCCGCGGGGACGCGTCCCGGCCACAGGATAGGTGGAAAGCTTTCCGTTTTGAAGTTTAATAAGAGTTTCCGGGGAGGTGCCGGCGATCTCCACATCGCCGGTGCGAATGTAAAACATATAGGGGGAAGGATTGGTGGTCCGTAGCACCCGATAGGCGTTCAAAAGGCTCCCTCGATAATCGGCTTCAAACCGGCGGGAAATGACGGCTTGAAAAATATCCCCTTCGGTGATATACCGTTTGGTTTTCTCCACCCGGCGGCAAAATTCTTCCTTGGTGACATTGCAGGAAAACTTTGGATCCTCGTCGGCATTGAAAACCGGAAGGGGCGCCGGATCCCGGATCAGGTTGATGAGCTTTTGGATTTCTTGCGCAGCTTTTACGTAATTTTCCTCCAGGCGATCGGTAGCGACATTGACCACCACCAGGATCTTCTGGGTCAAATGATCGTAGGCGACGACCCGGTCAAACAGCATCAGGTGAAAGTCGTTAAATTGGCTCTTTTGCAGCTTCAGCACCGGCTCGGCATAGCCAATCATGCGGTAGGAGAAATATCCTACCAGTCCGCCGGTGAAGGGGGGCATTCCTTCAATCTTAGGGGAACGGTAGTCTTTAAGAACCTGCCGCAGGATCTCCATGGGATGTTCCGTGACAAATGCGCGGCTTTCGATCCCATCTTTGGTTCCCCTTTGAACGTTGACCACGCCGTTTTGACAAATTGCCTCCACCAATGGATCAAATCCCAGGAAGGAGTATCGGCCCCATCGTTTACCGCCCTCCACGCTCTCCAGCAAATAGCATTTTTCACTTTGTCCCATCAACTTGCGCAGCAGGGCGATGGGAGGCGTGACGTCAGCGTAAATCTCCTCGCACATGGGGATGATACTGTAGTCCCCTTGCATCTGTTTCATTTGTTCCAAGGTCGGCTTTGCCATGAAATGTCCACTCCTTTCACGGGATATCCCGCATCCGTTTTTTGCAAGAGTTCCATCTGCAATAAAAAAAGCCTTTGCCCCACACTAAGGGACAAAAGCTCTCACTTCTGCGATACCACCCAAATTGACGGAAATCCGCCCACTCGCTTTGCATACCATCATATGCACCCGATTGGTAACGGATTGGGATTCCGTCAGCGCCTACTAACCGGCGTTATGCCGATGTTTGGGCTGCCCTCGCAAGGCCATTCGGCACCATTCCTGCCGCTGTAATCCCACCATCTACAGCTCTCTAACGACTGGATTTTTGACGCTTACTTCTCTTGCTCAACGGTTTTATTATAAGATTTGCACATAGTATGACCCATTTTCTCCTGTTTGTCAAGTACTTTTTTCCTTCTTTTTTTCTTGTAACCTGATTCCTCTTTACATTTAAGAAATACTACCCTATAATGAGTTCATTCGGCTATTTTCTGGCAGAGAATATCTGCATTGTTGTAAAGGATGGATACCATGGTACAATACGAAGAACTGCGACTGCACTTGGAGGAACTGGAACCCGGCATCCGGGATCTGAAGGAAGCGTTGGGAATAAGCCTGCTGCTTCCGGAA
>CALCVR010000325.1 GCA_937905915.1 uncultured Eubacteriaceae bacterium | reverse complement strand
GCGATGGCCAGCTTCTTATTGTATTTATAGCGGCATACATGGGAGAGGTCATAACGTCTCGCGTCAAAGAACAGGCCGTCGATATGGGTCTGGGCGCTTTCCACTGTGGGAGGCTCGCCAGGACGCAGTTTCTTATAAACCTCGATGAGGGCTTCTTCCTTATCGGTGGCTACGTCCTTTTTCAGGGTCTCGATCATGCGGACGTCGTCGCCGAAGAAGTCCAGAATCTCCTGATCGGTTCCCAGACCTAAGGCGCGGATGAAAGTGGTCACCGGCAGCTTACGGTTTTTATCGATGCGGACGTAAAAGACATCGTTTGCATCGGTTTCGTACTCCAACCAAGCGCCCCGGTTGGGGATGACGGTGGCGGAGAACAGCTTCTTACCGGTTTTATCGTAATTCATCTTGTAGTATACGCCAGGGGAACGCACCAACTGGGACACGATAACGCGTTCGGCACCGTTGATGATAAAAGTGCCGCTGTCGGTCATCTTGGGGAAATCGCCCATGTAGACTTCCGACTCCTTGATCTCGCCAGTCTCTTTGTTGACCAGGCGGGCGCGCACGTGCAGGGGCGCTGCATAGGTGACGTCACGCTCTTTGCATTCCTCTACGGAATATTTGGGCTGATCGTCGAGATAATAATCAATAAAGTCCAGCACAAGGTTACCGGTATAATCGGTGATGGCCGATACATCCCGGAAAACCTCCTGGAGTCCCTCATCCAGGAACCACTGATAGGAATTCTTCTGCACCTCAATCAAATTGGGCATGTCCAGCACTTCATTGATGTGAGAAAAACTCATCCGCTCATTGTTCCCCAGCTTGACTGGTTTCACATTCACCATAGACGCACACCACTCCATTCTATCCTTTGGACGACATCCCCTCCTGAAACACCCGGCGCAGGAGCAGAAATATCATCGTATTTTTGTTGCATTCGGCTGCCAATTGTGGTATAGTTTTGATAGAGAAAATGTTCCTTAAGAGATAAGGATTCAGTATAATATTGTATTATAGTTTGGAGTGGTTGTCAAGCCCTCCTATTTTTTTGCCCAAAAAAGCGCAACCTGCCCTGTGCATAATAGCACAAGGCAGGTTTTTTTGTTGGTCTTGTATGACTTTTGTTCCAGTATCTTCTCGTAAGGGCTGGAATTCATTAGACATCATTGCGGCACAGATCCTCGTAGGATTCCCGGCGGATGACCTCACGGCTCGTGCCGCCGCTGACAAACACCACAGCCGGGCGGGGGATCCGATTATAATTGGACGCCATGGAGTAGTTGTAAGCGCCGGTTGCCTGCACAGCCAAAATATCCCCGGGCCGCGGCTTCTGGATCAGGGCGTCCTCCTGGACCAAGTCCCCGCTTTCACAGCATTTGCCTGCGATAGTGGCGGTGTAGTCCTTGGGTTCATTTGCACGGTTGGCCACCAGGATATCGTAGCTGGGCTGGCATAGAGCATATCGGGGATTATCGGTCATGCCGCCGTCGATGGACACATAGTTGCGGATATCCTTAATCTCCTTGACGGCACCCACGGTATACAAGGTGATGCCAGCGGTGGCGATGATGGAACGGCCCGGCTCCAACAGGATAAAAGGCACCGGCAGACCGTATTCCTTAGCCTTTGTCTTGACGGCTGTAGAAACTCGATCCATATAATCCTCATAGGGAATGGGATGATCCTCGTCGGTATACTTGACGCCGAACCCGCCGCCCAGGTTAAGTTCCTGCATGACATGGCCGGTTTCTTCCTGAACCTGGTGCAGGAAGCCCATCATGACCTCGCCGGCCAGCTCAAAGGGGGCGATGTCGTGGATCTGGGAACCAATGTGGCAGTGCGTGCCGCGAAGATTGATGTTTTGGCAGGAAAGCGCCTGCTTGACCCCTTCCATGGCCTCGCCGTTTTCCAGGGCAAGGCCAAACTTGGAATCGATCTGCCCGGTGCGGATAAATTGATGGGTATGGGCGTCGATGCCCGGCTTGATGCGGAACAGGATATCGGCCTTTTTACCCTTCTCCCCGGCCAGCTTGTCCAGATTCTGAAGCTCGGTCAGGTTGTCCACCACAATGCGGCCCACGCCGTTGTCCAACGCCATCTCCAATTCCTGACGGGTTTTGTTGTTGCCGTGGAAGTAGATGCGGTCGGCCGGAAATCCGGCCTGCAAGGCGGTATATAATTCGCCGCCGGATACCACGTCCACCCCCAGCCCTTCTTCCTTAGCCAGGCGGTAGATAGCTTTACAGCTGAAGGCCTTGCTGGCGTAAAGCACCATACCGTTCCCATCATAACAGCGGTCGATAGACCGGCGGAAAGCACGGCAATGGGCGCGGATGGTATCCTCATCCATGGCCATCAGAGGTGTGCCGTACTGATGAGCTAGTTCCACAGTATCGCATCCGCCGATAGACAGATGCCCTTTTTGGTTGACAGTCAAACAATCTGAAACAAACATAGTAAGCCCCCCAAATCTATCTCGACTTGCAGCCGTCTTCTATTGGACGTCCTGCGATTCCCATAAACTGTTTTCCTCTTCCACCGCTTTGCTGATCCACTCTCGGATTTCCTCCGCCCCTTCACCGTTTAACGATGAAAGCGGGACATAGGCCACTCCCTCGATCATGGATAACTCCTGTTCGATTTCCTCCATCCGTTTTTTGCGCTGCATGGGTTTTAGTTTATCGCTTTTGGTCAAGGCGACGATAAACCGGAAATCAGAATGGGCCAAATACTGAAGCATCCCTAGGTCGTCTGCCGTAGGTGGATGGCGCATATCAATGAGCTGGATAACCAAGGCGATACGGCGGCCTGATTCAAAATAACCCTCAATAAGATTGGCCCACCGACGCTTTTCCCCCTGGGATACCTTAGCATATCCATAACCCGGCAGATCTACCAGATGAGCGCCAGTCAACCTATAAAAATTGATGGTGGCCGTCTTTCCCGGCGTATTGCTCACCCGGGCCAGGGCTTTACGGTTGCAAAGCTTATTAATCAAGGAAGATTTTCCTACATTGGACCGGCCGGAAAACACAATCTCCGCGTCCGAGGAAGACGGCAACTGAGGCAGAGTAGCTGCCGCCAACTCAAACTGGGCCAGATCAAACCTCAACATGGCGACTCCATCCTTCCCCCTAGGGATGCTCCCTGCCCTGCCGGGATGGTGGCGATCTCCTTTTTCTCCTTAGGCTTGACGGGCTGGGGACGCATCGTAAGCGCCGTCTCCAAGACGGTTTCCAACCGGTCAGCCGGCACAAAATGGAGATTCTCCCGCACAGTATCGGACAGTTCCGCTAAATCAGGCTGGTTGTCCATGGGGATGACCACCGTCTTCATCCCCGACCGCAGGGCTGCCATAGTTTTTTCCTTCAGTCCGCCGATGGGGATGACCCGGCCCCGTAAGGTGATTTCACCCGTCATTGCCACATCCCCCTTGACCGGGATTCCAGTCAAGGCCGAAACCAGGGCGGTGGTGATGGTAACGCCGGCCGACGGGCCGTCCTTGGGAACCGCTCCCTCCGGCACGTGGATGTGAATATCCTTGGTTTTGTAAAAATCCTTTTCCACGCCCAACGCGTCGGCATGGGCTCGGATGTAGCTGACCGCTGCCCTAGCCGATTCCTTCATCACATTCCCCAAAGAACCGGTCAGTTCTATTTTGCCTGTGCCGTCCATGACAGCCACCTCCACCGGCATAGTCTCGCCGCCTACCGACGTCCAGGCGAGGCCGGTGACTACACCGATCTCGTCTCTCCGGCTGTTGTTTTCCCGTCGAAACCGCTTGGGACCCAAAAGTTCCTCCAAGTTCGAGGAGATAACGGAAACCGACTTTGCCTCTTCCCCGGCGATGATCTTGGCGGCCTTGCGGCATAGGGAAGCGATCTCACGGTTAAGCCCCCGGACGCCGGCTTCCTTGGTATAGCCGTCGATCAAATCACGGATGGCATCGTCGGTGAATTTCAAGGTATGTCCATTGAGGCCGTGGCGTTTGCGCTCTTGAGGAATCAGATGCTCTTTTGCAATGTGGAATTTTTCCTCCTGGGTATAGCTGCCCAGACGGATGATTTCCATTCTATCGTAAAGAGGGCCGGGAATGGCGTTTACATCGTTGGCCGTGGTCAAAAATAGAACATGGCTTAAATCAAAAGGCACCTCTATGTAATGATCCCGGAAGGTGTTGTTTTGTTCACTGTCCAGCACCTCCAGCAGCGCTGCCGACGGATCGCCTCGGAAGTCGTTTGCCAGCTTGTCCACCTCGTCCAAGAGAATGAGCGGATTGTTGACGCCGGCGGTGTTGATAGCGCTGATGATACGCCCCGGCATGGCGCCGATGTAGGTTTTTCGATGGCCCCGGATATCGGCCTCATCCTTGACTCCGCCTAGGGAGAGGCGGACATATTTGCGTCCCAACGCTTTGGCTACCGATTTGGCGATGGAGGTCTTGCCCACGCCAGGAGGTCCCACCAAACAAATGATTTGGCCTTTTACATCAGGGGCCAGCTTGCGTACTGCCAGCAGTTCCAGGATGCGCTCTTTGACCTTATCCATGCCGTAATGGTCCCGATCCAAGATGCGACGGGCTGCCGCCAGATCAATATGATCCTTTGTCGCTTTGTTCCAAGGAAGATCCAAGCAGGCATCTAAGTAAGACCGGATGACCGACGCTTCGTGGGATCCACTGGGCATCTTAAAGAGACGGCCCGCCTCCTTTGTCAATTTATCAGCTGTTTCTTCCGGCAGGTTCAGCGCCTGAATACGGTCGCGATACACCTCAGCTTCCTCCTGAGGATTATCGCCATCCCCCAGCTCCTGGGCGATGGCCTTCAGCTGTTCCCTCAGATAGTACTCCCGCTGGTTTTGATCCATCTGGCTCTGTACCCGCTCCTGAATCTGATGTTCCAGCTCCAGCACATCGTTCTCCCGACGAAGCAGGGCAATGAGGGATTCCAAACGATGGAAGGGAGTGAGATCCGACAAGAGCATCTGTTTCTCTTCCGTTTTCAACATAATGTTGAAAGCAATATAGTCGGCTAGATATCCCGGTTGTTCCGCCGCCATGACCTCCATCACAACGTCGGGCGCCGTCTTGCCGGAGAGCTCAGCGTATTCGCTAAAGCCCTCCTGGGCTTCCCGAATAAGAGCCATAGCGTATTCCATATTCATGGACCGATGCTCCCTACACAAGCGGAGATCAGCCACAAAATAAGGTTCCCTTTGCGCTAAATTCTCAATCCTAGCGCGATGAACGCCTTCCACTACAATGCGGATGTTGTCCCCTGGCATACGCAGCACTTGCTTGATTTTGGCGATGACTCCGATTTCATATAAATCTTGGGGCGTTGGGTCGTCTATCCGCACATCCCGTTGCGCCACCAAAAAAATCTCCTGCAAGTCCCCCATGGCGGCGTTAAGCGCCAATATGGATTTTTTCCTTCCCACGTCAAAGTGCAATGTCATACCAGGAAACAGCACCAGTCCCCGAAGGGCCAACAAAGGAAGTTGGTGGTCAGCCGGACTGTTGGCATTATTTATCATTCTGTTCCTCCTAGGGAAAATTTCATCTTGAATCCAAATCCTTTTGAGACTAACAGGATTCAATCACACCGTGATTCCAAAATGGGGCGGCAATGAATGCCGCCCCAAAGAATCTTTATCGTTATTAGAAAGACTCCATCCAGTGAAAAACTTTACGAAGCCGAATCCTTACGCGGGCGGTTTTTCGGAGGCATAGGGATTTGTGCCGGCTTCCGGTTGGGATTGAGGATCTTTTTTGGCTCCTCCCCATCCGTTACACAGCCCGGAGTGATAACGACCTTTTCCACGCTTCGATCCGACGGGATCTGGAACATGAGATCGGTTAACAGCTCCTCCATAATGGACCGTAGTCCACGGGCCCCTGTTTTTCTTTCGATGGTCTTTTGCGCAATGGCTTCCAGCGCCGCCGGTTCAAACTCAATCGCCACGCCGTCCAGCTCGAAAAGACGAGTGTACTGCTTGATGATGGAGTTGCGCGGCTCATTCAGCACCTTGACCAATGCTTTAACATCCAAATCCTGCAAGGTAGTGATGGCCGGGATGCGGCCTACCAGCTCGGGGATCAGACCAAAACGGACCAGGTCCTGCGGAATGACGTCTTTGTAAATGGCAGGGCCTTCCATCTCCGATTTACTGCGGATCTCCGCGCCAAAGCCCAGGTGGGAGGTACCCAAACGCTTCTGGATGATTTTATCCAAGCCATCAAAAGCGCCGCCGCAGATAAACAGGATATTGCTGGTGTCGATCTGGATAAATTCCTGCTGGGGATGCTTACG
>CALCVR010000324.1 GCA_937905915.1 uncultured Eubacteriaceae bacterium | reverse complement strand
TGAATCTTACGGGCCTTTTCAATAGCTTTATCGGAATAGGATATCATAAACTTGGCGTCTTTGTAGATGGACTGTCCGCATTCTGTCAAAGTAATCCCGTGATTGGTACGTTGGATCAACGGTAGATCTAGGTGCTTTTCCAATAAATTCATCTGTTTCATCACAGCCGTAGGGGTTAAAAACAGCCGTTGAGCCGCTTTGCTAAAACTACCGCAATCGGCAATGCAGAGAAAGGTTTTCAGTAAGCTATTGTACATTTTGTTCTCCCCCTTTTGCATTTACCATTGGTTAAAGCCATTTTAATCACTTGGAGATTCCCTGTCAAGCGGGAATGGATTAAACTAAAGCTGTAAGACAGCTTAAAGAGCGGTATCGACCGGAAGGAACTTTTCATTACCACAAAGGTTTGGATCAGCAACGCAGGATATGAAAAGGCAAAAGCGTCTATCGACCAGTCCCTACAAAAATTAAAAACCGATTACCTGGACTTGCTCCTGATTCATCAGCCCTTTGGTGATTACTATGGAACCTATCGCGCTATGGAGGAGGCTTACAAAGCGGGCAAAGTAAGAGCCATCGGCGTCAGCAACTTCTACCCGGATCGTTATATTGATCTCGCCAGTTTCTATGAAGTAATCCCCGCCGTCAACCAGGTGAAAACCGATGTATTTCAGCAGCAAAAAGTCGCCCATGAGGCTTTAAAAAAGTATGGTACACAGATCGAATCCTGTGGACCCTTTGCTGAAGGGAAAAACAATCTGTTTACCAACGAGGTCTTAACGGCCATTGGTCAAAAATACAAAAAGGCCGTCGCTCAAGTGGCGCTTCGGTTCTTGATTCAAAGCGGTGTGGTGGTCATCCCCAAATCGGTCCGCAAAGACAGGATGAAAGAAAATTTTGATGTGTTTGACTTTACATTAACGGCTGAGGATATGAAGTCCATTGAGGCGCTGGATACAGCCCAAAGCCTCTTTTTCTCTCACTATGATCCTCAAACGGTAGAATGGTTTATGAGTATTGTAAAAGGATAGGCTTTTATACCATAAAAGCGCATAAAGATCTCTTCTAGCGACAACTAGAGGAGATCTTTTGTTTTATTTTCTCCTTTACGCCAATCGTTTCAGATCATTGCCAAAACAGAATATTACAGTTAAAATGAAAGAAAACCAGCTATATGGGTTGTTTTGAATTTGTGGCTATAGAAAAGTCTTCATCTTGTCTTAATGAAAAATCGGTTACACTGTCAAACTACAATCGAAAAGGGAGGATGACATGATGCGAATTCTTGTTGTAGAAGATGAAAAAGATCTTAATCGTCTCATTGTGCAGAAATTAACCTTGGAGCATTATAGCGTCGATTCCTGCCTAGATGGAGACGACGCACTTGACTATCTGCGCTGCGCCACCTACGATGCCATTGTGCTGGATATTATGCTCCCCAGCGTCAGCGGCTTA
>CALCVR010000323.1 GCA_937905915.1 uncultured Eubacteriaceae bacterium | reverse complement strand
CCCATCACAAAGGTAAAAATAAACCAAGTAATTCCCTCATATACAGCGATGGCTGGGATGGTGAGCAGCAAAGCGGTAAAAAAATTATTTCTCATAAAGAAGGTAACCAGTAAACCGCACAGGCATCCGATGGCCATCAGAAGCAGTGCCGAATACCCAAAAGGACGGTCAATGCTGTTTAAGTCCCACAGGACTCCGGCGATGACGCCAAATACCGCCCCAAACAGTTCCTGATCATAGAGAGCCACACACACCACCGCCGGCAGCAAGAGAGAAGGACGCGCCCCCATCACAACCGGCAGGGCGCCCGGCGTCTGCTGCAAGGTAAAAAGCAGCAAAAAATAGAGGACATACACAATCCATTTGACGGTTAACGCCCGCCGTTTCGCCTTCATCGGGACGCTCCTCTCTGGGAAGAGGCCATCCCACTGGAACGGGAACTGGACGAAGCCCTAGACGACGAGCCTCTATCCTGAGAGCTCTGGGAAGAAGGATTGGCGCTCCGGGAAGAGGATTCCCTGGAAGATACCCCTCCCTTGGAAGAGGGGGCTTGGCTGCTTGTTGATGCTGAGGAACTCTCCGGCATAGAGGAATTTTCGTCGTTATCTGTGGATTCCGGCCCGGAGGGTTCCCCTGTAGAAGTTCCATCGTCCTGGCCGGGGATTCCAACCCCTTGGCCGTAAAAGGATTTGATAATCATGACGTCGGTAAGGTGGAGAATATCAGCCGCCGGACGAATGGTGGCATAAATGGAAATACCGTCCGATTCTTGAAGCACTTCTTCCACTGTGC
Source organism: uncultured Eubacteriaceae bacterium (assembly GCA_937905915.1). Taxonomy (GTDB): domain Bacteria; phylum Bacillota; class Clostridia; order Oscillospirales; family Acutalibacteraceae; genus Solibaculum. The sequence goes on along the minus strand of CALCVR010000323.1, from coordinate 6,957 downwards.
CAATAATAAGCCCGCGAGGATAAGCGCCTCCTACCCCCGAAGTCACCACTAGATTTCCTCGGGAAACCGAACTGCCCCGATCCAGATAGTTCAGGCGGCACATGCCTTCCTTTGCCAGATCGATGGTATTGAGCCCCACTACGCCGTTTTCCTGGGTATGGCTGTCCTGTGCGCCGATTTCAGTGGACGGATCTAGAATAGAACGCACAATAGAATAGGTAGGATACACCTCGCTGACATAGCCTACCAAACCGTCGGCTGTGATGACCGGATCCCGCAGTTCTACTCCGCTGGCCGATCCTGTGTTGACGGTAAAATTATAATAAAGGTCGGTGTTATCCCGCGCCACCACTTGGGCCGGTTCCAACTCAAAATCATCGTTTTTTTCCTTAATGTCCAAGTACCGGCGCAGCTCCTCGTTTTCCCGGATCGCGGAATCGTAGTCCACTTGTTTTTCCCGGAGTTCACGCAGCTCCTCCTCCTTTTGATCCAGCTGCTTTTGCAGGTCGGAGGTGGAGACAAACTGGGAAAAGAAGCTGTCCGCTCCCTTGGAGATGGCCGACGACAGGGACTGAAGCGGCGTCGTAATAGCGCCAATAAAACCAGATGCCCCGCCGCCTTGGGAGAGGGCATAAATCATAAAGCCGCACAAAAGCAGCGCCACAACCACCAGCGCTTTAAAACGGCCTGAATGAAAAAATTGCTTCACAAAAAACCTCCTTTTCCAGGCAGGGCCTAGCGGGCAATGTCCGCTGCCAAGACGCGCACAAAGGCTGGGACAGCGCGTAAAATCTAGCATCCCGCGGATGGGGATGGATAAAAATAAAACCAACCGCCATTCCCCAGGCGCCGTGTAAATTAGAATTCACAGGGCGGTGTGGCTCCAGGCCCTGCCTGGGCCTGTGTAGCAGTACAGCCCGGGCAACAGGGCCTAGCGGCCACGGCTGCACGGGCTGGACATTTTTCTGGTAAAGCCCACCTTCGCTCCCCATCCGTGTCTAACAGCTGGGACGCCTGAAAGCATGGCGCAAATCTCCCTCTGGGCCCGCTTTTTAGGTGCGGCGGCGATAATTATTCTTACTGGAGATGGGAGGTCCTTGCAGGCGGATGCCTGTGCCGTCGGCCACACAGTCAAGCGGTTCCTCCGCAATGCGAACCGGCATATTGGTTTCCTTGGAAATCAACTGATCCAAGCCGCGCAGCAAAGCCCCGCCGCCGGTTAACATAATACCGTGATCAATGATGTCGGCCGAAAGCTCAGGAGGCGTATTTTCCAAGGTAGAACGAATGGCATCCACAATGGCAGCCAAAGAATCCTCCAAAGCCTCCCGCACTTCTTCGGAAGAAATCTCAATGTTCTTGGGCAAACCGTCCATCAAATTGCGGCCCTTAATGGACATGGTAGCTTCTTCCTGGCAAGGATAGGCCGAACCAATGCGGATCTTAATGTCTTCAGCCGTACGCTCGCCAATGAGCAGATTATATTTCTTCTTCACATACGAAATAATGGCTTCGTCCAATTTATCACCGGCCACCCGCACCGAACAGGAGGTGACAATATCCCCCAGGGCGCCCATAGCGGCGGCCATGGGTTCATCGATGAGCTCCACTTCCTTGGCTCCTGCATTGTAAGCAGCGTCATGGACGGCGCGTCGTTCCACTTCGGTTACGCCGGAGGGGATGCAAATGACCACACGAGGCTTGCTGAACACACGGCCCTTGGTGGTCTTGCGGATAAAATAACGAAGCATGGCTTCTGTGACTTCAAAATCGGCGATAACGCCGTCCTTCAAAGGGCGGACGGCTTGGATAGAGCCGGGGGTACGGCCGATCATCTGCTTGGCCTCCGAACCCACCGCTTTGACTTGGTCGGTGCGCACATCGATGGCCACCACCGACGGCTCCCGCATAACGATACCTTTATCTCTCATAAAAACCAGGGTGTTTGCTGTTCCAAGGTCGATTCCGATGTCGTGGTTAAACATGCTCTGCATACATCCTTTCCTATTTACAACCGCAGAAGATGGATATTCCGAACAAAAACAATCAGGGAATTCTGCGCAATCACACCAAAAGAATTCCCTTCCTCATATGACCATACTTTTTTCTATTATACCCTTGTGCCGCCCATTTCACAACACTTTTTTCCGAGAATTCAAAGCCTTTTTACAATTGGCCCAGTTGACGAAGCAACCGCATGAGACGAGCCACAGGAAGCCCCACTACATTGGAATAGTCCCCGTTGATGTTTTTGACCAGCGTCATGCCCAATCCTTGAATGCCATAGGCTCCAGCTTTATCCATAGGTTCTCCTGTTTCCACATATTGTCCGATTTCAGATTCCGTCAAATGATAAAAAGTCACTTCGGTTTTTTGCACAAAACCATACCCCTTTCCATCCAGGATCACCCACACGCCGGTCATCACCTGATGGGTCTTCCCGGATAACATCCGGAGCATATGGACGGCTTGTTCTCTGTCCTTGGGCTTGCCAAGCACTTCGCTTCCCAACACCACAATGGTATCGGCTCCGATGACGGTATCCTTAGGATGTCCGCTTGCCACCTCCCATGCCTTTTGTTTGGCCAAATGGGAGGCAATCTCTTCCGGCCGCCATCCCGGTTCAATTTTTTCCTCTCCCCGGGCGGGACATACCCGGAAAGAAAGCCCCATTTGCTTTAAGAAGTCCCGACGCCTGGGGGACGCCGATGCTAAGATGAGAGCCAATTTTGACGCCTCCATTGTTTCAATCCGCTCTAGGCAAACCAAAAATTCGCCCCGCCAAAGGCGGTACGGCGCGTACCACGCCTGGAGCTTACAAGAAAACATAATCTTCTATTGTCCAATCATAACTTTTTACCCAAATTAGCCGAACGGGGCTTTTTCATCTGTATAATCTCTTTCCTCTTACCGGCCTGTGGAACCAAATCCTCCGCTGCCACGTTCTGTTTCCGTAAGGCTTTCCACTTCTTCCACCGCAGGGAGCAGCACCGGCGCCACCACCAGTTGGGCGATGCGTTGGCCGGGATTTACTGTGTAGGGCTCCTTAGATAGGTTAATAAGCCCTACCTGGATTTCCCCTGTATAATCGCTGTCGATGACCCCTACGCCGTTTACCAGGGCGATGCCGTCCCGCACCGCCATGCCGCTGCGGGCATACACCAAGCCCACCGTCTCCTTAGACGGCAATGCAATGGCGATGCCGGTGGGAATGCACACTCTTTCCCCTGGAGCTATGGTAACTGGGTGATCTAAACAAGCCGAAAGGTCCATCCCGGCCGACCCTTCCGTCGCCCGGAGGGGCAGGACGGCCTTGTCTGACATACGCATGATTTTCAATTTTTCCATTGGGTTCTTTCCTCCCATCTATATCAAATCCTCTGCGGCAGAAACGTTCTTTCCGCTGGCTTCATTCCATGATCTTTAGCATTTTTCGCAATTGTCCTACAGCACGCCCTTCTGGCTGAGGCCCCGCGTAAAAGCGAAAGCCGGCGCGCTTCCTTCCTCAAATAGACGCAAAATCTCTTTTACCTCATCCCTTGTCTCTTCGGTAAAATGGAGATGGATAAAGTCCAGGGAAGAGAGACGGTCCATGCGGTCGGACAGGCACAAGGGGACCGAATTGAGCACCTCTCCCGCCCCTCCCGCACAGCGCACGGGAAATACCATACCTTTGCGGTCGGTCAGGCTTTGGCGGCCGTCGCATTTTTTGCAGGTATCAGCTGCCGGGCAGTTGCGCATCAGCATCAGAGGGAGAAAACCGTAGGCGTAACAGCCCACTGGTAAAATTCCCGTCAGTCTGGACGCCTGCCCTAGAGATAATTCCAGCCACAGCGCCGCCGATTGGAAGCCGTCATCCTTTGCGGATCCAAGCGCCTGCCGGTTTGCCATTGCCAAGCCAAACCCGGCGTGAAAGAAAAAACCTTCTTCGCGAGCCAATTGGGCGCCGTCCCAGGTATGCACCAAAGCGTGGCGGCAACCAAGTTCCCGAGCGGAGCGAAGTTGACGCCGGATCACTTCCTCCCGGCCAAATATGGCCCTGGGCACTTCCACTCCCGCTCCTTCAAACCGGGCCGACAAAATAGCCAAATGTTCTTTTGTCGTCTTTAAAGGCAAAAACACCAGCTGCGCCTGAAAAGCATCCGGGATTTGCTCCACCGATGCAAACCGGGCATGCACAGCAGGGAAAGTATGTAGTAGCTTCTTTGGGATGTTCTCCTGTTTGGGCGGGGAAAAGGGGATAGGATCCCGTTTCCCACGCGCCTCCAGCAGCGTCTCCAAGGCCTGCCGGCGCAGGGCATTGAGGGAGGAAAGCGGAAGATTGAGCCCTTTCTCCAGCGCAATGTCCAGCTCCCGGATAAAAAAGGGAGTCCCTCCGGTCTTTTTCAGCTGCTTTGCACAGCTTTGCTCATCCAAAGGCCTCGACTGCGCAGGCTGGGGAATGGGTCCCTCTACCGTCGTCCGGTGCCCTTCCTCATCCCAGGCAACCAAACGGGACGGCCTGCCTTCCTTTCCTTCAAAATACAGGTGTAGGGGGAGGGATTGGCGTTCAGAAGCAATCAATTTCTGCAAAATAGGCAGCGCCTTTTGGGCGGCCGTTACATCCTCTTTCTGGCGGATGCCCACCATCTTGCGGCCCCGGTTGCCCGTGTAATATCCATCGGTGAATCCACTGCGGGAAAAAACATTTCGTAAATTGTCCATCAGGTCGTGAGGAACCTTTCCTTCGTCTAAGGAAGCACGGCAAGCCGTTACTGCCGCCGCTACGTATTCCGGGCGCTTCATGCGCCCTTCTATTTTGGCCGATGCAACGCCCATGGCATGAAGTTCCCTCAAATGGTTAATAATAGAATGATCCTTTAGGCTCAAGGCGTTTGGGCATCCGTCGGATGCGCGAAAGGGAAGACGGCAAGGTTGCGCGCATCGTCCCCGATTCCCGCTGCGTCCGCCCAAAAAAGCGCTCATGTAACACTGGCCGGATACCGACGCACACAACGCCCCATGGACAAATACTTCCAATTCAACAGGTGATTTCTTAGCGATGGCGGCGATTTCCTCCCGGCTCAGCTCCCGGGCCAACACCACCCGGTCAAATCCAGCCCGATGCATCCACTCCACCCCGGCCAAAGTATGGACCGACAATTGGGTGGACGCATGAAGCGACAGCTTTGGCGCCGCTTGCTTTAAAAGGCGGCAAAGTCCCATATCCTGCACAATGACGGCGTCTATGGAAAGCTGACAGGCAAGGCGGGCGGCTTCCAATGCCCCTTGTAATTCTTTGTCCCGCAAAATGGTGTTGAGGGCCAAATGCACCTTGACCCCCCTTTGATGGCAATATTGTACCGCACGAGCCAAAGCCTGCTCATCAAAGTTGGCGGCCGATGCCCTGGCGCTAAAGGAGGAATATCCCAAATACACCGCATCGGCTCCCGTGCGGACGGCCGCCTCCAACGCTTCCGGACCGCCTGCCGGAGCTAAAATTTCCAAACTCATGAGTGGGTATTCTGATCCCGACCCGGCTGATACCGGGCTCTGAGCATCTGGATCTCCCGCTGCAACCGCTCGTTTTCCCGCACCATCTCATCGGCTTGGAGACGGGCTTTGGCCGCGTCCTCCAGATAGTCTTTGATCTGAAGGCGAAGGTTGTCGGCTGCATCGGACGCTTTTCGGCCTTCGTCACAGAAATCCAACGCCGCCAGCACGGCCGCTGCCGTTACCGACATGCTGGGATTGCCTCTGAGAATATCCTCAATGCGGCGATCCACCGTGTCTCCCATCTCCCGGATATAGCCCTCGTTTTCCTCTGAGATCACAATGTATTCCGAGCCCCGGATATTAAGCCGGACGCGATTTTTCTTATTCATAGGATTCATAACCCATCCATCCTCTCTATTTCCAAAATAATAATTTCCTCATCCAAAAATGCTGGGGCCGCTTTTCGACCAAGAGGGGCATTTCATCTTGGTACGGTCCGCCATCCCCAGGCAGGGAAATGCCCTGTAAAATTCGCTGAAATAAAAACAGCCTCAAAAGACATCTTAAATCCCTATGTCTTGATGATCCATCAAATCTTTGATCTTATCCTCTTATTATAATATGAATTGCTCCATCATAAAAGCCTTTTTACAAAATTAACAGGATAACCCTGTTCATTTTCATCCTGTGTTTTCTTTCGCAGTTGATAAACTAGGAAGATCCTTACACGATAATCCTCTTTCTGAGGCTCATGGTTGAAAAAAAGCCCATTTCATGATATCCTAGACAAATACCATTTCACCCTCGGGTAGTCTTCATCATAACGAGAATCTAAATTTTGGGAGGCATACTGCATGAAGGTCAATCAGACTATGTCCAAACAGCAGTTTCGCAACGCGCTCCGGCAGAAATTATCCCATCATTTCGGCGTGCAACCGGAAAACGCCGATTATGATACCTATTATCGAGCTCTGGGTTTGTTGGTGCGGGATATTCTACAGGACAAACGCAAGAACTTTAACGATCAGGTCCGAGAAAAAGAAGGAAAACAGGTTTACTATCTCTGCATGGAATTCCTCATGGGCCGTTCTCTCAAAAATAATCTCTATAATTTAGGGTTGGAAGAAATCGCCCGGGAAGTGTTGGCTGATTTCGACATTAAGTTAGACAATATCTATAAAAGAGAACCCGACGCCGGCTTAGGTAACGGCGGTTTGGGCCGTTTGGCCGCCTGCTTCTTGGACGGCCTAGCTACCGGCGATTACGCCGCCATGGGTTATTCGCTGCGCTATGAATTCGGCATCTTCCGTCAGAAGCTGGTGGACGGCTGGCAGACCGAGCTGCCCGACGCCTGGCTGCCGGGAGGCGACGTATGGCTGGTAAAGCGTCCCAATCACACGGTGGAAATCAAGTTTGACGGCCATGTTAAGGAGTCCTGGGACGGCAATTACCATCATGTGGAACATGTGGATTACACGTCGG